>JAHFOH010000190.1 GCA_023266955.1 Nitrososphaerota archaeon | reverse complement strand
GCCTTTCGAGTATCTTCACCTTTGAGTCGAAGTTCTCAAGGTCTATTTCGCGCCAGCCGCCATGATGAGTCAGAAGAAAGTCTGCCTTGCTTCTAACGCAGTTTCGAATTACCTTCAGTGTCGCGTTGGCAGCCATGGCTATGGTGAAAACATCTGGCCTACCGCTAAAGACTAACCCATTCTGCAGGTCATTCTCAGCTCTCTTCAGATCTAGGAACGTATCGAGGAAAGTCGTGATATCATCTCTAGTTACCAAGTTGTTCTTTCACTCAGTTTTGGGATAATACTATCTTGGAGCAAAAATCTGAGTTCGGCGTCTGGCGTTGTCCATCAACCCTTGTGCTCGACCTTGGCTCTTATCTTCTCCGCTTCCTTCTCCACGTAGTCTATACCCTCCTTCAAGAAGGTGCCAAATAACGGTCCGAAAACAAAAGCTACTGCTGATAGTGCGGCACCCACAGACACGAATGCCATGACTGATGCGAAGATCTTTCCTGTATCAGTTTTCGGTGAAGCACTTGGACCTTGGGTCGTCGCCAATAGGCTCATGAAGTAGAACGAATCAATGTAAGTCCAGCCTTCCAAAATATGCATCCCTTCCGTTCCCACGGCCAAAACTAGAGCAAGTATGGCGATCGAATAGAGAGTCTTCCTTTTGAACGGAGACAGAGGATGTTTGATTGCTCGGTCAATTTTTCTACTCAAGGCCGTCACCCTCCATGTAAGCTCGAAGATAAGCTCTATTTTTGTCCTTCAGCGGTATTGGAACGTAACCAAGATTGGATCACTTGCCTGTCTCAATTTGGTGGACCGGGGGGGATTTGAACCCCCGACCGTGCGTGTCGCCTACGCGACTTTCCGCGTGCGAGGCGGATACTGTAGCTTTTACGCTTCTACCACTGAACTACCGGCCCACGCTTTCTCGACACACAGCATTAATCGTCATCCCGCGGCGTCCAAACCGGTCCGATCGCCCGTCGGCGGCGCTGCGTGCCTCTAAGAGCGGTTACCTCTCTACCAAAGTTGTATTAACGGTTTTCCGAAGTTGGTTATTAAATTCTGAAACATTTATCGTTAGCTTTAGCTCAACGTGCGCGGCTCAGCTTGAGAAGAGAGTTCGCTGCTTTGCTCCTGATACTCCTTTTCACTTTCTCCTCAAGCCCCCTTTATGGGGTAGGCGAGTTCTACTCTATCTCCTCCACTGAGGTTACGGTATTCAGAGATGGAGTGGTGCTGGTCAAGCAGCGTCTTGTAGTGAACGAGACATTCCCATCCATAACGGTGCCCCTTCTAGCGACATCTGACAACATTGGAAATCTCCTCGTCTTGGACCAACGAGGCATCCCTCTCAACTATGAACTAGGTGGTTCAAATGTCACGATCCATAGCCTAGGTGCCTCCCAAGTGAGTCTGCAATACGAGACGCAAAATCTCACAAAGAAGCAGGGCAGCGTCTGGACGATAATTTTTGAAACTTCGTTCAACGTAACCATGATCCTGCCGGAGCAATCGACAATAATCTTCCTAAGTGACCTTCCTTCAGAGATCACCGTCAACGGAACTCGTCCCGTTCTCCTGCTCCGTCCTGGGAGATGGGAATTCAGCTACGTTCTGCCATTGCCGAATGTTACAACCACTACCGCAGTTGCGACCACTCAGCCACCACCACCACGCGTGCCGCCCCTCCTTACTTCACCTTACGTATTGGGCGCCGCAGTCATTGGTGGTCTAGGTCTATTTTCTTACGCATTAATTCGATCGGGAAGATTGAGGATTAGGAGGAGGCCTGTTGAGTCAGAAGAACTTCGTCCAGAGGAAAAGGAGGTGATACAGTTCATTTCAGAAAAGGGTGGAAAAGTGTTGGAGGCTGAGCTGAGAACCAAGTTTCTCCTGCCAAAGACCAGCATGTGGAGGATGGTAAGAAGACTTGAGAGGAGAGGACTACTCAGGGTTAGGAAGGTTGGGGTTCAAAATGAAATTGAGTTGGTTAGATAGAGAAACAGTGCTAATTGCTATCTTCTTCTAGCTTCGAGTGCCTTTTCAATAGAAAGCAACAGACCTCTAGCTTCTTTTATCAGCGCTAGCGCCTCGCGAATATCCCCCATGACAGCTTTTTTCTTCGCTGAGTTAACAAGTTCACGAATTTTCGCCTGAAGATCCTGAACATTTACTCCTTTGCCAGCTTCAATCACTTGGGAGTCTATCTTTTCAATTAGTCTTTCCATCGCGGTGATGAAACCCGGAATTCGCCAAGCATTAGTTCGGAATTCAATCTTGGGCATTGCGGCGAATGCGCGACCGATGCTCTTCTCAGCTTGAGCTAGACTTTGAGCTGCTGAGGACACATCTGGGGACGAAGTCTTAAGCGCGTTCTCGGCATCTGTCAGGCTTCTTTCCGCCGATGTCAGGTTCGAGTTAACTGATGCAATATTTTGCGCACTCTGCTGGTCAAATGAGGGGCTGTTCTGGTAGGCTGCGAGTGCTGATCTCACATCGCCTATTCTTTCCTTCGCTCTTTGCACGGCTACAAGTATCCCTCTCGCTTCTTCAGCTCCCTCCATCACCAATGACGGAACACTCAAAAGCGCAATCGCATCCCTCAACGTAGTTTGGGCCTCTCGAGCCCTACTTACAGCTAATTCTGAATTTCCGGCAGAATTCGCAGCGATCGCCTCACTCAACAGGCTCTGCCCTTGTTGTATCAAAGCGTCCACTTGCTGCGTATCGAAACCTCGGGACTGCGCGAGAGCCCTGAGCTGATCGGCAATTGCTTTAGCCTGCTTAGCTATCTCGATGAATTTCCCGACCTTTTGGGTCGAGGCGACGGAATATGCCGGAGCTGAAGCGAGAGCCACGGCCAGTATCGCAAGCAAAGTAATTGCGATAAGCCGCCGGCGACGGGGCTGGTTCAATTAGGTCGCGCCATAGGATGTAAAGGCGCACTTGATAAGGGACGCTATGGTATAATCGTTTCAGCCTGTGGGAACGAGCATTTCAACGGGTTCCTTATCTTACCTTCGACCCGCAGATACGCGCATGAAGAAACAGACAGCCCATACGGGTCTCAAGATGCTAGGCTTCACCACCACATTGCTACTGCTGCTGGCCGTAGCTTCCGTTGCAGTAAGCCCCGTAGCCTACGCCGCAAAGCCCACCTCCCTTCCAGATCCGAAGGGCAAAGCCAAGGGCCTAATTGATCCCCCCCCCATAAACGCGGTAGTGAACATTAC
>JAHFOH010000045.1 GCA_023266955.1 Nitrososphaerota archaeon | reverse complement strand
GGCTAGACGAAGTGACGGCAATCTTCTGCGCCACGGCAAACCCGGTGGAAGTCGTCTTGGCGGAAACTCAGCAGGGAAAGGGCCTCCTGGGAGTTGTAGACGGTTTGACTACGAAGGGAGTTGAAGATCAGAGGCAGAAAGAAGAGAGATATCAATTCCTCCGGAAAATAGGATATAAGAAGTAACGGTGGAAGTAGACACCTATTCGAGTAGACAGGTAATCGATAATGACGCTGAACCTTTGACCCGACCTACCTCCGTAAGACACTTTCTAGATCCTAATCAATTCTGGCCCCAGGTCGGTCGAACCGCAATTCGGACAGTATGCCGCTACCGATGGGACAATCTGATGACAGGTCCTACATCTGAGTGCCTTCATTCTACCTTGAGACCCTGAAGCTGGCTTCTCTCTGCGCTCAGCTAGGGCTGTCCAAATTTTACCTTCATTGTCTCTGACGAGTTTTACCTGAGAATCCGAAAGAAATTCACCACAATTTTTGTGATAGGGGATCGTCCGCTCCCCGAGCATCTTGAATGCGACCTCTCTGAACTCGAGTCTACTGCACTTACACATGATTATCACTCGTTGGAGCTTCACTCCTTAAAGAGAGAGTCCAGCTCTTCGATCTGGCTCTGCGAAGTTGCGAAATCTTTAGCCTTTTCCAACGTGATGTGGCCAGCCTTCACCAGTCGCACGAGGAGCTCAAGGAGAAGGCCCTCCTGATTCTCTCCCCAAATAGGATCCTCAGCAACCCCAGGTTGAATTTTTCTTCTTTTTATTGAATCTGAGAGTCTTCTAGCTGCTTGGATAGCTACCTCGTGACCTACATCATCTATAAACTGCGACACTCTCTCGCTACTCAAGTTCGAATCTAGGATTCATTTTCGGTCATTTCCCACTCACTTGATAATGGTTGCGATGAGCTGAAAATCTTTTAAAAGTGCGGACAAGGGAGTGAAAACCTCGGCGTTTGATCTCGTCACACCCACATCCTGTCAAGAATGAGTCTGTCTAGGAGGGTTCGCTTACGTCATACGGAGCCTCTCGCGCAGCCATCGTTCTTTCAAGTGGCCTAGGAAATCTGACTCTCCCTAGACAGTTCCCTAATGGCGGGGGAGAATACACTTTGCTTGAGTATGTGCTTGATTCCGTATGGACCGTGGCAGACGAGATTTATGTGATCTTCAATCATGATCCGAACTTGAAACTTGTGGAGTCGATAGCTCCCTTCGGAGTGAAGATTGTCGTTGATAAGGCATCATCATCTCTTGTATCAAACATGGTTAAGGGGTTCAAAGCAAGCAGATCTGAGCATTGCTTCGCAGTTCCCGAGAACGTTCCTTTCATTAAGCCCAACGTTGCTTTTGCTCTATTCGAAGCGGCCAGGGGATACGATGCAGCCATACCGAGATGGTCTAATGGAAAAGTAGAGCCTCTGCTAGCTGTCTACAGGAAGAAGTCCTTTCTGAGGGTAGCCCAAGAAGATTTTGTTACAGCACCGGATTCCATTCTGGACAACCTGTACGCTGTACGGTTTGTCTCAATCGAAGACGAGCTGAAACCCCTGGACCCGGATCTGAGTTCGTTCTTTACGGTCAGAAGTAAGGAAGATGTAGGTAGAGCTAAATCCATCGCATTGACGGGGAGAAAGAGAAGTAAGTAATCAAACGGCATACCCTACTACCACTCGGAGGCTATGACTTCACCATGGGAACCAAGACCCATTGTAATGTCTGTGTGTTCTACGGCCCTGCGACAGAATTGTACTCCTTCCCTGATGGACACCCGCTAAACTCAGCACGTGTGAAATCCTTCTGGGGATTATTGAAGGAGCAGGAGGAATTCCTCCGAGCTCGAATAAGGAGATGCGAGCCCGTAATGGCTCAAGAGCAAGATATAATGCGTTTTCACTCTAAGGAATACGTGTCTTTTGTTAAGAAGGCTTCGCTGCTGGGGCATGGCTACCTTGATGCTGGGGACACGCCAGCCTTCAAGGGCGTCTTCGAAGCCTCCAGTTACGTTGTGGGCTCCACCGCCTTGGGCCTAGACATGATCATGAAGCGGTCTGTGCAACATGCGTTCAATCCCGTGGGAGGACTCCATCACGCGAGAAGAGATGCAGCCGGTGGCTTCTGCGTCTTCAACGATGCAGCGGTTGCAATAACATTGGCTAAAGAAAAGTACGGTATCGCGAAGGTGGCCTACGTTGATATTGATGCTCACCACGGAGATGGTGTTTACTACGAGTTTGAAGACGATCCTACCGTCTACATCGCCGACATACACGAGGATGGCACATATCTATACCCTGGGACGGGGCACGAATATGAGAAAGGCAAGGGGACAGCGGAGGGTACAAAGCTGAACATTCCACTTCAACCTCAAAGTGGAGATGCTGAGTTTTCAGCCGCATTTTCGAGAGTTCAGACCTTCATCACCAAGTCTCAGCCAGAATTTATCATACTGCAATGCGGAGCTGATGGGCTCGACGGTGATCCACTCACTCATCTTCGGTATTCAACCGCCACTCATCGGCTAGCAGCGCGTTGGTTACACGGATTTTCGCACCAGGCTTGCCAAGGACGGCTCCTGGTCCTAGGCGGTGGAGGATACAACGTTCAGAATACTGCTAAAGCTTGGGTTGAGGTTGTTAAGGCTCTGTCTGAAAGAAAAATGGTGCAGATCGTTTAGCCGTATGCATACTTTACCCCATGCCCGAACCTTTCATGTCCGAAAAGTACTTGTTCTTTGGGCCCGATGACGCCACAGGCCCCGCAACCGACGCAGGCGACGTAGTCAAACCTGACGTCTCCCTTTTCCACGTCCTCCGCAGTTCTCTCCCGCGCTTCCCCACGACGCCCGATATCAGGTTCCCCGCTTGCCGACAGTTGCCTCAGATTGTACACGTAAAGGTCTTTGAAGGAGGCGAAGACACCTTTCTCCAAAACAAGAGTATAGCAGTTGTATGGGCAGGCAGGCACCCACCCTTTGGTCTTGGACTTCGAAGCCAACTCATGATTGACGTGAATGTGTGAATACTTCTTGTCCTCGTCGTACTCAAGAATCCCGGTTCGCTCTTGGATGCGTTGAATAGCGTCCCGGGTGTCCAGTAGTTTGATCTCTCCCTTCGCTTGAACAGTTGAAACGAATAGGTTGAGGCCGAAAAGTATCTTAGGAAAGGTATTGTAGGCTACCGTACTTTCACTAACGAAGCTGTCGAATCTGTACTTCCAAATATCTCTGTAAATCGGTTTCAGCAGTTGGGTATAGATTGCTAAACTTTCTTCGGAGAAGTCGCCGGCCTTCCGGGCTATCTCGTATGTTTCGCCAGCCATTATTCCTGTCGCAATAGCCCTCCTCATACCGTCGATCATGGGGCCGAGTTTCGTAAAGGCGCCCATGGCGTCCCCTACCACCAAAAACCCGGACGTATAGGGACGCTTGAGTACAGCCTTTGAGCTCTTCGGTATGTTATGCGCTGAGTATTCAACAAGTGTGGCGCCCTCTAGATAGGGGGCGACCATCGGATGAGCCTCGAACTCTTCCAAAAGGTCAAGAGGTTTACCCAACACATCAGGTCTCTGGATGCATTGTTCAAGTACAGAGTCCAGACTCACGACGACGCCTACGGAGAGTGTATCGCGGTTAGTGTAAAGAAACGCACCTCCATTGACTCCCTTCATGAACTCGCCGAAGAAGAATAGAGCTTTTCCCTCGTTATGAGCCAATGCAAATCTCTCATCGATCGTCTTTTCATCTAGCTTGTACACATGCTTCAAACCATGATACACCTGATCGGGTCGAAGCATCTTCCTCAAACCCGCCTCCTCAACGAGCGTCGAGGTAACTCCGCTGGCATCAATTACAATGTCGGCGTAGAGCTCCTCGTTTGGCGTAAGCACTCCCACGACCTTCCCGTCTTTCCACAAGAGTTTCTCGACGGTGACCTCGGTCGAAAGCATTCCACCCGCTTGACTTACTTTGTTAGCGAACCATTTGTCGAATTTGCTTCTTAGTACAGAATAGTCAAACCCTGTGTTAGGATCAGTGTAAATGACGCCAAGTTTTCCCAATAGAGACTCCTTGGTGATGGTGAACAACTTGTACGAGCTGGGAGCATTGCGAGGATTTGAAATGATGTAGACAGAGTGTTCCGCTATCTTCCTCTCTAGTGGGGCCTGCCTTTCAAAGTCAGGGACTAGATGTACAATATCGTAATAATCACGGAATTTTCCAAATAGCACTCCTCCAGTCATGTTCCTATGGCCCGGAATCTTAGCTTTCTCCAAGAGGAGCACATCGTAACCTTTCCTTGCGAGGTATAGAGCAGCTGCACAGCCTCCACTACCGGCACCCACGACTATGACATCGAATTTCTCAGGCATTGGCATCAGAATCGTCGGATAAGCTCTGTTAGCCGCGGTACCTCCTCGTATAGGTCACCTATTATTGGGTAATGAGCGATCTGAAATATGGGGGCGCCGGGGTCGATGTTTACAGCCACGATCTTCTTTGATCGCAACATCCCGACTCTGTGTTGAACTGCGCCACTAATGCCTAGAGCGAAATAGATTTCTGGGCTAACAGTCTTCCCCGTTTGTCCGACCTGACGATCTAGGGTAACAAGACCATGCAGTTCCTTTAGTTCTGCGTAGATCAATGCCCGAGAAGCTCCGATTTCTGTCTTGAGTCCAAATTTCTCTTGGATTGCCTGGGCCAACTCCTGTGCCAGTCGAAACCCTTCAAGCGAACTTCTGGGATTGCCTCTGCCGTCCCTTAATATTCCCAGACCGATGGAGACCACGGCCTGAGCCCTGTCAAGCTGCACCGGACTTGTAGGTATATGCCTTAGGTCCTTGAGCATCACCGTGAAGTCTTCCTGATTCAAATTCGTCTTAACTACTGTAAACGTGCCTCTTCTTGTCTCATCAAGTTCAGCGGGTCCGAAGTTTCCGGGACGTACTGTAGCGATCTGTGGTCTATGCCAAGGGGTGTAGATCTTCGCCACCCTTGTAGCAAAATCGGGACGAATCTGAATCAGCAAATTCTTGTATACCGTCTTCGTCGGTACGTGATAGAAATCTTCGATTTCAAGCTCGATGTTGTCTGTCGCTAGTCCAGTTTTGAGTCTGTAAGCCAATCTCGGAGCCAAGTCTCGCCCAATTTCATCCGCTAGGAAAAGGAACGCGTAAGGCTTCCTTTCTCTTACCAGATTTGTTAGAACCGTTGTATAAGGCAGGCAAAGATAGTTTTCCAGCTTGGGGTCGTCGCAATAGATGACTTCATCCGCTCCATACTCTATCGTCTTCCTCCCGAGGAATTCAACTTCATGACCCAAGACGACCGCAGTCAACGAATGGTTGAGTTTCTCGGCCACCTTTCGACCGGCAGTAAGAATTTCGAGAGTTGGCTTTGTGAGCTGCCCCTCTTCATGCTGAATATGCACCCAAACGCCTTTGTACCCATCATCTTGAAGCATTGAATTCCCCAAAAAGCTCTCGCATTAGGTCTTGATAGCCAAAGGGTTGAATCAATCCTCTGTCGGTAAGCTCTCTTTGCAATGGGTCGGGAAGACCGTCTACCCTATCCCCAGGTTGGAAGGGTCCGTACGTTTGACCCTCCCACTGAAGAGACCCCACTCCTTCCTTAAACACAAAGGTCCTGCCCAATATCTTCTGTGACAACGGTCTCCCTATGTCGACTCCAGGTCCCACAAGAGTGGGGGAACCTGGTAGACCGATCTTTCTTGAGTCCGCTCCTATTAGCGTGGCATCCCACTTAATTAGGTCTCTGACTTTGCCCTTGTAATTGTTCTCTCGAACTTCCTTCTTGAAACCAGCAGGGGCAACTCTAGAGCGGTATCCTGGAGAGATAGTTAACAACACAGGCAGTTTTACCTCAAGAATCTGAATAATCCTTGAGATTTTCCTTTCGGCGGTAACCGTGTTGCTCGAGGGTTCAATGTCAAAATCATGAACGTAGGTGATGTGTGGCACGAGAAAAGCATACAAATCGCTAAGGGCTTCCGCGACCTGAGGCCCAACACTTCCGGTTTCACCATCCGTGCTCTTCACACCAGTGACAATAACGAAATTTCCTAAGGATTCCCTGAACTTGTCGAGCCTGCTAAGCGTATCCTGCTTGCTTATTCTACCTGAAACGTATTCGGAGATTGTTGACTGCTTAACTGCGGGTAATGTTGAGTAAATCCTGTTTGGAATCAGATTCGAGTTATACAACTCCTTTGACCTTTCCAAGAGAATTTTCTTCTCTGCAACAGCTTCGATGAGACGAATTACTTCATCCACCGCGTTCCTATTTACGTCAAGAAGCCTTTTCACACCGAGAGATACCGTATATGCCGTTGCAAGGGTGTCCGCCCCCGCCATCCGCCTATCTGATAAAACGATGGCCTCGTCCACGCCTTCGACCTGAGCATCGTAGAGACCATTCATTATTGGAGCCAGCTTAACTTCAGGACCCATAGTCAGTGCAACGACCTTTCCGCCGACCCTCCTCTTCACGTAGTCAGCTGCTTCAATGGCTTTGACGTCATGGGGATTCATGACAATATCCATCTCCTCTCGCTTTAGAACCCCTGATACCGTGACTACTCTGGTGGTTCTCGCTGGCACTCCCTTGAGGAGGGCTACTATAATCATCGGGAGTTGAAGTCACTTTGGGGGCACAATCTTAAAGCTTCTCGGAATTCCAGCTCCGTAGATTGCTTTTGGGGCCGCTGTCACATAAATAGGGTGTTTGAGAATCGTTCATTCGATGGCTTCGACTATATCATTGATGGCAAGAAGATTACACACTTCTGTCAACCAGCATGAAAGATGGCGCGGTTCAGAGTGTTTGAATCTTATTCCTTCAGAGAATATCACAAGCCCGGCAGTTCGTGCTCTTCTAGGCTCTGATCTTGGACATCGATATACCGCTAGGGATTCCTACTATATGGGGACGAAATATTTAGATGAAATTGAGGCTGTTTGCGAGGAGTTAGCCAAACGTGTCTTTGGGTGCAAGTACGCTGACGTAAGACCCCTCTCAGGTCATCACTGCAATATGATTGCAACGATGTCATTTACGAGGGCTTCTGATTCTGTGCTCTCTGTCTCCCCGAGGGACGGTGGGTACCCAGGCTTATCCCACGAGGGTCTAGGAAAGATCCTTCATCTGAAGAATCTGTATTTTCCGTTCGATAGCGATCGGATGAATATCAAGGAGCGCGAAGCTACTGATCTCATAAAGAAAGAGAAGCCTCGGCTTATCACCTTTGGAGCAAGCTTCATACTCTTTCCACATCCTGTTGCACAGCTTCTGAAATCTTCAACCGAGGCTGTCAACATCTATGATGGCTCACATGTGCTCGGCTTGATCGCTGGTAATGAGTTTCAGGATCCGTTGCGTGAAGGATGTGATTTGCTAATAGGATCGACACACAAAAGTTTCTTTGGGCCGCAAGGTGGTCTGATCCTGACGAACAATGATGAGATTTGGCAGAAGCTAGTTGGAAACATTCACCCCGGACTTGTCGACAATATCCACTGGAACCGAATTGCGGGGTTAGCACATAGCCTTCTGGAGTTCCTTCGATATGGGAAGGCTTACGCAAAGCAGGTCGTTACAAATGCTAAGTACCTTGGCAGAACTCTTTCGGAGCTCCATCTCCCACTCAAAGCAGCTTCTCAAGGCTTTACGCGTTCACACCAGTTAATCCTTGACTTACCCGACGACGGGGAGAGATTCAGACTCGCTCATGGTCTTGAAGAAGCCGGCATTATAGTCGACAGAGGCATTCGACTGGGGACATCTGAAGTAACTAGGCGTGGCATGAAAGAGGACCAGATGTCTGTTGTAGCAAATTTGATTAGCGACATTTTTAGGAGGAGAAGTAGGAGCGAGCAAGTGGCAAGGGCTGTGAAGAAACTCGTAAGGGAATTCTCCACAGTGGAGTATTCGCTCGATCGACCAGGCTGACAAACAAACTCAAGAAAAGCTTTCGAATAATTAAGGGAAATCTTACATCGTGGAATTTTCTTACTTTCTACTTGAGAATGCCTAGAGAGGAGTTAGTGCTTGAAATCGAAGATTTGCCAGACTCTTTCCCTATAATGGCTCGGATTGCATCTACATTTTCGGGAACCACTATGGCTTCTTGATGGACACCCATATAGAAGTGGACTTCGCCTTCGACAATTCTAATTGAATCCTTCCAGATAACAGCTTCATAAAGGTCATTTCTAGGGCGGCCCATCTCACGGGCCAGGTCAATGACTTGAGCCGTAGATTTGAAGCCGGAGTGTCCTTCAATGACCATTATCCTAGTTGCTTCCTCAAAAGCATCTATCACTTGGTTTTCTGTCACCGAACGGTCTCTGAGGGATGCAATTAGGGTGTGTAGGTGCATGTGAGTTGTAGGCACCTTCAGGGCCATCGAAACTAGCTTGATATCAGGCAATACCGTGTTTACGTCACCAGCGTGGTGTGAAGGGATCTCCGCAGGGTCTAACACCACAGCATCTATCGGTCCTTTCGAGGTCTCATCAGGGTCAGCCCCTCTTCTTGCGATGACAGCTCTCGCCCTTTCTATTCCAAAGTTTTCATCGATTGTGTGGAGAGCTCTACATAGAGCCGTGGTATTGCAGGATACTACTCGAATGAACTTGGCGCCTCTAGCCTTTTCAAAGTTGCATTGCGCAACGAAAGAAACTTCGGCAACGCCGGGTGACTCGCCGCCTTGAAAGATCGCCCTTCCGACGGTCTCGACGTATTTCTCCTTGTTTTTTGCACCAACATCGTCCGGTGAAGCATCGACTATCACATCTACCTGCTTCAAGAGATCTTCAATCGTCCCTGACACCTCCATACTGTTCTTTGCAAAGTCCTTCACTGAGGATTCCGTAGCAGCGTACAGAGGATACTTCTTTTCAAGCGCCATTCTAGCCTTGTAGTCAGGTTTCACTTTGGTTACTCCGATGAGCTTCATATCTTGTTGAGCAGATACTGCATCCGCGACCCTTCTTCCTATGACTCCGTACCCGTTGACCCCGACCCTGATCATTTCATCACCCTACGGGCAGCGTTTTCCAAGGCCTCAATAAGTGGTAGCCGCCTTCCGGCCAAATATAGGACAAGTGCTCCCCCTGCTGTGCTAACATGATCAATCGACTCCCTGATCCCGAAGAGTTTCAATGCGGCTGTGAGATGTCCGCCGCTGACAATTGTTGTTCCGTAGGATGATGCCATGGCGCGTAGGAGGCTCTCGGTTCCCAGTCCAAACCCTTCGATCTCGAAGGCACCCGGTGGACCGCTCATGAAAACTGTGCCGGAACTTTGAATGATCCTTGAATAATGGTCGATCGTCCTCGCACCAATGTCGAGCACGTTGGCTTCGGATTGCGAAGGGAGGTCTTCGACCGAAATTTCTATCCTTTCACCATTCTTCCTGACAGCGATATCTTGAGGAAGTTCGAATGATTCA
>JAHFOH010000189.1 GCA_023266955.1 Nitrososphaerota archaeon | reverse complement strand
CTTATTTAAGGACGGTGTAAAAATCACATCAGTTGTAGAGAATCTTCCATCAATCTCATGATAATCGAACTGGGCAAACCCCCAAATTCAACCCATCTCTTAGAGACATGGCGAATTGTCTGAAGGCAACCTTGAATCGCTTAAGGTAGTAATTCCTGTAGGCGGAGAGGCCAAGCGGCTTCAACCCCTCACAGCCGAGATTTCAAAGGCTGTAGTGCGTTTCCTCAATCGCCCGATAATCGAAATCACATTGCTCAACCTTGCGAAACAGGGGGTGAGGAACTTCATATTCGGCGTGAAAGGTTACATCAATTACAGGAGTCTGCATGATTACTTCAAGGAGGGGATAGGATTTTCTTCCAGATACGGCATATCCCCCAGGGTCCACATGAAGTATCAACCGCATGTTGAGGATCTTGGTAGTGCTGACTCATTCAGGATTGTGGCGGACTACTATAACATTAATGACAGCTGTGCCGTTATTCAGGGTGATAACATCTTTGACTTAGATCTGCAGGATATGCTGCGATTTCATCTGCAGAAGAATGCGGCAATGACGATTGGACTTGTTAGGGTGAGAAATGTCGAAGGCTATGGAATCGCGGAATTGGATGAAGATGGTTTAATCTCTCGTTTCGTTGAAAAGCCGAAACCCGAGGAAGCACCATCAAACTATGCAAGCGCGGGTATCTACATTATCCATCCGTCGGTTAAGCAGGTTTACAGCGAAGAGCGGGTGCAGAGAACGATGGAGAGCAATAGAAGATTGGATTTTGGACAGGATTTCATACCCTACCTAATTGAATCGGGTAGAAGGGTATACGGGTACTTTTTGAAGGGTGATTGGTATGATCTTGGAACTCCGGAGGGATACCTAAGCTCTATGATTGAAGTTCTGAAGAAGGAGAAGTTGGAATTTGAAGGAAGAATTTCTAAAGATGAAACCATTTGGGTGGAGGGTCAGAGTCCAGAGTCATTAGCGAGAAAAGAAGAGATTATTCGAAAGATAAGAGAGAATGCAGTTCACTTGGAAGGAGCAGTATTAATCGGCAGGCACTGCTCAATAGGAAGTGCTACTCGAATAGTTGATTCCTGTATTGATAATTTTTCTATAATCGGTGATGGGGTTCTGATCGAGAATTCCGCCATAATGGATCGAGCCATAGTGAAACATAATGCTCAAATTCGTAATAGCATCGTCGGAAGACACGTCATCATCAACTCCTCTCCGGAGAAACCTAGTATGATAACTGGCATCAGCATCATTGGCGATGACGTAAGGATTGGAGAGGGCTGCACAATAATCTCTGGACGGGTTCGACCACATTCAGTAGTGCCTCCGAATACGATGGTGGTTCAACGAACTTTCCCGTAAATTTCTCGCAAATATGGACTTAATATGAACGAATCCGCGTTTCAGGAATTATCCTGATCCTGTATTAGATGATGCAGCATTCCTTTGAAGGACCGTCAAGAAGAATCCTTAGAGTTTCCAATAGCTTCAGGCCGGCGAGCCTGTCCTTGTTCCCATGAAAAGTTTCCGCGTGTCCTTGAAGATTAATCCTTAGTCTTGGTATTGATATACGGATAATCGCCCTTCTCAGCCTGACGGTTTCACCTGTGACAGTTTCTCCGTCAGCCCACTTGCTTCTCGGCAGTTCAGCTAGCGTCATTCCTAGCCTATAGTAAGTTTCTTCATCCACTAGAAGGAACCCGTCATATCCCGTATCTACCCGAATCATAGCCTCCCCCTTCTCCGGCTCAACCCCTTTAGGTCCCTTCACATTCAAGCCCAGTACCGGCCAGAGGCCCGGCTTCACAAATGGCCAGCAGACTTCCTTCGAACTCGCCAACCAAGCTTCACCCTCAAAGCCGCCTCTTCACCCAACTTCAGCACTACCCTGTGTGAAACATTTCCTGCTTCCTGCTCAGCCTTCTCCATCACCTCCTCAAGAGTATCAGCAACAGCCACCAGTCTTCCTGCGGCTATGGCGGCATACTTCCCCGGATACTTCTCTTCTAAATCGCGAGACATAGATTCGTACGCCTTGTTATTCTCGTCCTCCTCCTCGTTACCGCGATATTCGCCTCGTAGCCAGCTCCTCACCGCCTCTTCAAGGGCCTTTGATATTGCCCCTCTGGCGTATCCGAACCGAGACATCGCCTTCTTCCTGAACCTATCCTCCACTTCATCGGGGACTTCACCTTTAAGCAGGCCCAACTCGACTGAGTTACGTACTTAAGTACCTAAATACTTTTGTCCCCTCATTCCTCGTCATTGGCAGGAAAGAGCGTGAAGCTGGAAGACTGTATTGTACGTTAGGAACGGCGCCGTACCCCTAGATAGATGCAAGGAGGCAAGTTCATAATCGATTTATATCAGCGACGCGAACAAGCGAAGCCTAATGGAGAACCAGAGAAAGAAGTACGACGTAGATGAACTACTGAGTGATGATGCGAAGTTCAGGGAGTGGGCGAATCGAGTCATTCAGAGCATAAAGAAAAACGTCATGACCAAGTAGAGAAGAAAATCATCACGCTGTTATCAAAGTTTGAGAGGGTTTTGAAAGAAGAGCTCTCGAGCTCGATAGATCCAAATGAGTTCATCGAGTTAGCGAATTCGCTTGAAATCATCATTGACTTGAGGAAGAAACTGGAATCGGCCTAGTATTCCTGCACACGCTTTGAGGATTAGACACTTAACTGGTTATAAGAGTGTGGGGTATTAACCAGCACCGTGTCTCCTGTGTACAGACTGTTTTGGCATATCTTACCTATTGTAAAAAGGAGGAGCTCGTTGGATCTTTTTCGAAGCCATACGGGAGGCCCGGGCAAAATGTGAGGGAATACACGCTTACGGATAAAAGAAGAAAATTCTTAGAAATGTTGGAACACTGAATCACTCTGGGAGTGTTGATTCCACTAGCTACACCTACGTAGAATTAGTTCTTCTCAGGAAGAAATTCTGGCTAGGAGTAGTACATTATGCTTAGGGTGGCAGTAACGCCCACGAAGTTGTGGTTACCCAAGTAAATCGTCACCGTTCCAGGCAGTATGGGAATGTAGAAAGTTGCGCGAGTGCCGAATGGGTATTCATATTTGTTGTACGGATATCCAGTGAAAGAATCCGTTACCCTGAGATATGTGAGATTCGATGTGCTGGTCCCTGTGACCACTAAATACCCCGCATAGCTGGCATTGAAAGAAATTACAACTGTCTCTGAGAAGGCTTCTTCGTTTATTGTGATCTGAGTAGCCACGGTGGTCGATACTCCTAGATTTAG
>JAHFOH010000044.1 GCA_023266955.1 Nitrososphaerota archaeon | reverse complement strand
CGGACTGCTCGGTGACCGCGTGTACGCGCTCGTCGACCAGTCCACAGGGAAGGTCGCGAGTGCCAAGAACCCCAGGAAATGGGGAAGACTCTTCGATTTTCGGGCCTCCTTCATAGAGCCACCGCGGATGGGCGAGCAAATTCCTCCAGCCCGACTCACTCTCCCCGACGGCACATTCGTAACCTCTGATCAGGTCGAAGTTGATCATATCCTCTCACAGGCTCTAGGTCTTCAGGTCAGGCTCATGACGCCTGCGCTGGAGAAGCCCAGTCTAGAGGAGTACTGGCCTGATATAGAGGGACTGGCGCAGAGGGAGAAGGTGACTGATGAGCCTATGCCTCCGCGCACATTCTTCGATCTCGCAGTCATTCATGTACTCACAGCTGCGACGATTAACCGCCTGCGCGAACTGTATCCAGAGGGTCGTTTCGAGGTCCGGCGTTTTCGCCCCAATATTGTAGTGGAGACTGCGGCTGGCGAGAAGGACTTCGTCGAGAATGGCTGGGTACATAGCACACTTTCCATCGGAGGTGAGGTTCGTCTGAAGGTGACTGGACCGTGTCCGCGTTGTGTGATGACGACGCTTCCACAAGGGGATCTTCCTCGGGATTTGGGAATTCTACGGACCGCGGCTAGGTACAACCAGGTTAATGTTGGCGTTTATGCTTCTGTGCTGCGGAGCGGCATCATACGACGTGGGGATCCGGTAAGATTAGAGTAGCTAGATCCGCAGGTTGTCGCTTGATCTGAAGGCCCATCAACTAATCCTAATGACTATCGCCAAGAACTTTCAAATCTTGACCTTTTACGAGGACTATTGGAAACGAAGCTGAACAGCTGCGTGCAGTAAGCATGCGGTAGACTTCTCTTAGCGACGCCCATAGATCCCCCAAAGCTCCCATTTTCTCCGCTCCATCTCCTTCTCAGCTTCCATGACTGCCTTTATTGCGTGCCAATTGATTTCCCGATTCTGTTTTGTTACTACGCTTACCTGGGAACCTCTTGTTTCGCGTATTGCGCCCAGTCTTCGGTACAGATTGTTGATGAGGCTTAGAATATTTGAAAGCTCCAGAGCGTGACGAGTCTTAGCCATTACACTAACCCCCTATTTGACGGTATTCGCCCTGATCTCATGGGGGCTAAACTGGTCAACTTCACTCCCAGCTCGTAGCCTTCGCCATACACGAATTTGATCAGTCCTTCCTCAACCATCTCTTGAAGGACTTGGGGAAGCGTGGAGACCATCTCTGACTCTAAGTGGTGCCTCAGCAACCCGACTGGCATGATCCCGTCTCTAAGCCGCAGCTCTAGGAAGGCGGAGAGCACGGCTTTCCTCAGTTCTAGGATCCTTTGTGCTTGAGCGGCTTCATCCTTCTCAAGCGCCCTGGTTCGGCTCTCTTGCCCTACCTCCAGCATCTTTTCGAAAGTTGCTGTCAGTGTTCGAATCACTACCGACAGGGAGGAGAAATAGCGGTACGGATATGGCTTTGCCGCGATTTTTCGGATTCTATTCGAACAGCATAGGACGAATACCGTCTAGCTATTCTGGTCTTCGGATGGTGTACGGAGATGATCAGGAAACGCTAATATTATTCTACACTAGGGTTGGAAGCCGGTTATGATTCAGCAACGGCGATCCGAAACGGTGCTAGAGGAGTACAAGGTGGATGAAATTGACCGCCGCGTTCTGCGGGGTTATCAGCAGGACGCTTCCCTCTCATTCAAGGAGCTAGGCGACATCACGGGCTTACCTCCTACCACGGTGTTTGACCGAGTAAAACGCCTTCGAAGAATGGGTGTGATTAAAACGTTGGTCCCTCTACTTGATACAGAAAGACTCGGTCTTCTGACAACAGCTTGGATCTTTGTCAGGACAGGCGCGGATCCTGATTGCTGCCAGGTAGCGGATGAAATCGCGAAAATCCCTGACGTGCTCGAAGTCCATGAGATTGCTGGAGATTATGACCTTCTCGTCAAAGTGAAGGCTCGAGACAATTTGGACCACCACAACATCAGCGACCGTATCTCGAAGCTACCTGGCGTTCACGATACGTCCTCAACTATCGCGCTCCGCACGGTCAAAGAAGATATCAGACCTAACATCTAGCGCAGAATCAATCGTGCATTCAGCATCTTCAAAACTTTGGCCGTCAGCATGAAGACTGCTAACACTTTTTAGCCTAAGACAAAGAATCTCAGCTTCGGAGTCAGTAGCGTTGACGAAGAAGCTGTATTGGGAAGACGCTTACCTTTCTGAATTTGATGCAATAGTCACGCAGATCGAAGGCCCCAACGTGGTACTTGATCAAACTTGCTTCAACCCTCAGGGAGGAGGACTAGTTAGCGACACTGGTCATCTGAACGGTATTCAGGTGAATGAGGTGCACTACGGAGTGGATGACACTATAATGCACGTGTTAGCTCAAGAACCACCGTTTAAGGTAGGAGAGCAGGTACATGGCGTCGTTGATTGGCTACGTCGACATAGAATAATGAGAATGCATACATCGGCTCACCTTTTGAGCGCCATCTTCCATAAGGAGGCAGCTGCACTTATCACTGGAAACAGGATCGAGCCGGAGCACTCTCGAATAGACTTCAGCTTAGCTGAGTTCGATAGAGCCCGTTTTGAGAACTATGTGCATCAAGCTAACGCCATCATCACGGAGGGAAGACCAGTCAAAACCTACTTTCTGCCCCGTGAGAAAGCTCTTCAGATCCCGGGTATCGTGAAGCTCGCAGGCGCCTTTCCACCTGAGGTTAAGGAGTTGCGCATAGTTGAAATCGAAAGCATAGACATACAGGCGGATGGAGGACCCCACGTGCGAGAGTTGCGCGAAATCGGAGAAATTACTGTTGAAAAATTGGAGAATAAGGGAGCGCAGAACCGGCGGCTGTACTACAACATCTCATAGCAGTTCCCGATGAAGGAGAATTCCGACGTGAGCCGAGTGCAGAAGACTGCGCGAATGGGATGAAAAGATCGAACGCCTCATTCATCTTAATTAGAAGACGTTTGTCACCGGAACTGACAATTAGGACAATTTCTTTGCAACTGGCTATTTTAGACGAGCTTTCCCATTTGGGTTTATCTTTTCAGTTCAGTTTCTTGATCATGTAGTTCCATATGGATTCCTTGCATGGCAGAGCTGAAGGTTGACACTGAATACGGAACAGCGTAAGTCACTAACATCTTAAGAATGGTAGTTGCGCCTAAGGTTCCAGATAGAATAGCGTCGTAATGATTAATCACTGCAAGTACCGTTCCAACTAGCAATGCAACCTTACAAGCTCGCCCGACACAAACTCTGCTTGTCGCATATTTCAAAAATAATCTCATATCCCTCCTTGTCTCTTGGGGAATTGATCTGATAATAGTCCAGTTGCATGATACAATATTCTGTAAAGTGCGGTTCATCGACGTTGCACTCAGAATGAACCGTTCTAAATACTAATAAGGAGTTTTCCTTCGCACAATAGGACTGTGCCAAAGAAAGCCACACCAAACGGTGGATTATGGAGATATACCGGGGAATTGATTCAGGCGTGTAACTGCGACTGGGGATGTCCATGCAACTTCAGTCGAAGACCCACCATGGGCTACTGTGAAGGCGGATATGGGGTGAACATTACGGATGGTGTGTATGGAAGCATCAAGCTAGACGGGCTGAAGTATGCTTGGCTCGCTAGATGGCCAGGACAAATTCACGAGGGAAGGGGCACGGCGGGCATCTATATTGACGAAAATGCTACAAAGGAGCAAAGGGATGCTTTAGTGAGAATCTTGACTGGCAGAGCAGGGGGACTGCCCTGGACCATATTTGCGGCAACCATCGACACCTGGCTAGAACCAAAGTTCGTACCGTTCGAATGGAAGTTTGATGGAGTTCATAGTAGTTTCAAAGCTGGTCCATTCACTCACGCTTCACTTGAGCCGATGAGGAACCCTGTTACTGGTGACGAGAGCGCGGCGAAGCTGGTGCTTCCAAAAGGATTCGTCTTCAAAGAGGCGGAAATAGGTTCATCAAGGTCGTTTGCCGTCGTTGATAAAGGTCTCAGGTACGCTTATCCAGGGAAAGCTGCGTCCGTTGCAATAGTGCGCCATCCCACGAAGTAGAAGGCTCCTCATCTCCAGAAAAATTTGAAATTTTCTATTTTTTAATGCCATTCTGGGAGTTCAAGCATAAATAGCACTCATTCGAGGGAGATGTGCTATGGCTGCCAAATGGAAGCTGACCGGAGACTTGGTTGACACTTGCAGCTGCGATCCCGGTTGTCCTTGTCTATTCTATTCGGATCCTACACTAGGCCACTGCGACACCTTCTTTGCGTTTCACACCCGTAAGGGGAACTATGGGAACGTCAAGCTAGATGGATTAAACGCTCTTATGGTGGGAATGACGCCGGGCAATTTCTGGAAAGGCAACTGGAAAGCCGCTCTCTATCTCGATGAAAGAGCAGATGCCAAACAGAGAGAAGCACTGGAGAAGATATTCACTGGGAAGGTGGGTGGGGCACCAAAGGTAATGGCAGGCTTGATTGGGACAATACTCGGCATGAAGTACGCAAAGATCGAGATCGACGCCCGCAAGAGACATGTGCGAATCCCGGGCGTCCTAGAGTATCACTTGGAGCCAAACCTTGGTGGCGATAAGAAGCCGATAACGTTGTCTCACCACCCGCTCTATCCAGACATCGGTACAGTAAGCTACGGTAAGGGTGTGAAAACGCACTACAGTGACTTCGGGACCACGCTGGATTACGCTGGAAAGGACGGCATCTGGGGGCCCTTCAACTTCCACGGCCCTTAGATGAAATGAGGCTAGAAAGCCTCACCACAATTTTTTCTGATACGAGTCATCAAGTTAACCTGAAGAAGGTCGAGGATGTTACATACCTGAAGCAGGTACTACTGCTAGGATAATCCCAGTAGTCATAAGAAGAATACCCAGAATCTTTGATAAATCTACTCCCCGAGGACCCACCTTCTCAACAAAGATGGCGGCGGCAAACAGGACCATCCAGAGAAGATTCATTGCTCCTACCACAACAAGTACTGCCATGAAAGCCCAACAACATTTCGTGCAGAAGAATCCGTAATCAGTGCCCATCAGGAATCGACCAAATCGACCACTTCTCCACCTGGTCATTATGAAACCCATGGGAGAGCGACATGCTCGGAGGGCTATCTGCTTCAGAGGACTAAGCTGGTAAACCCCAGCAAAGAACACTGTGCCCCCAGCGGCTACTCCTGCTAACTGACCCATACTGGAAAAGGAGGGGTAGAACTGAAACAGTACCACAAGGGCAAAGTAGGCAGCAACGCCCATAGCCGACCAAATTCCGAGATAGCCAAGAACGAACTGGACAGGTTCCAGCGACCTTTGCAAAATGCTTGAAGAGCCTTCCTTGGGATCTCCACTGAAGTGTGGCCTAGTTGCTGCGACAACAGCGAAAATCATAGGAAGTAATGTCGGAAGCATCATCGCGACCATTCCCACAGCCCATACTCCCACGAAGAGTAGGAGAGCGGTTACATCGATAACACCAGTCATGGGTACATTTACGCCCACGGTCACTACAAGCCAGGCGAGAAGGGCTAGGGTTAACGTGACTACCCCGACAGCAAGCTTGTCCAGTGGAAATCCCCCCTTCAATATCGAAGTGCCCAAGAGAGCACACCAAATTAATCAAGATAATTATTCTTTCACAGGAAGAAAATTGCCCGGCGAAATTATCTTGCGGACCTACGGAATAGTGGCAGTATCTGAATTCGCCTAGGATTCGAAGAGGAGGTATGCTTAATGAGTGCTTCACCTCTCCCAGCTAATGTCTTAATCTCTTCAGGGTGACAGTTGAGTTGCTGCGCCATATATCTTGCATCTCTATCGAGAGGACACTGTAGACAGATTATCGATGAAACGTTGGCTAGTATGCTTTCGCTGAAATCTGTGGGTCGTTGAGAAGATAGCATCACTCCTACTCCATACTTTCTTGCCTCTCTGAGGAAGGGTTCTAGAGGGGAGTTATCATATGCAAGTCTATGCGCCTCATCTATGACGACGTAGAAGCGAGGAGATTCTGAAGGACCTAGGCTGAGCGTATAGTACCAAAGACGGCGTAGGATAAAGTCGCTAAGCGCTGTTTTCACCGGCTCATTCGGGAACGCGACTAGCTGTAAAGCAGTGGCTTGCTTCACCATCTCGCTAAAGGGGAAATAGGTCTCTTCAGCGAAGACCTCCATATCAAAGAGGGGTTCTATGCGGTTTAAGAGGCGAGTAACAAATGCTCGTACTTGCTTGTCTTCCATCATGCCCTCCAATATTTCTTTCATGTCGCCGAAGGTAGGGGGAGAGCGCCTCCAACTACTCCTCTCGCCCGTAATTTCATGCCTCCGATAACTTTCTTTCAAAGCTTTGCGAAGAACCGCCTCCTGTTGGTCGCCTAAGCGGTAGATGCTACGGAGAATTGATGACACTTCATAGACGACGGACAGGGGAGAACGTCCGAGGATCTCAAGGGGATTGAGCTTTATCGTCGCACTCAGATCTATGGTTTTGTCGGCTACGACTTGGAACTCACTATGGAGATCAAGGATGACCGACGGGATACCAGCCTTACGCAACGCATAGATCATTGATTTGAGGGTCTCAGTTTTACCGCTTCCACTCATTCCCACGATCAGTAGATGAGGATTCTTTTCCTCCATCGGAGACCAGTATACAACCTCTCCGCTGAGAAGATCATGGCCTAAGAGCAGTGAGAGCGGTTTGCCACGTACTACGACTTCCGTTTGTCGAGATACACGTTCGACATTCAGTTGCCCGTCTGCTTTATCCGACCGGTGATGGAGGAGCGTTTGATAATCAGCTTCGGGTATACTGATGATAGTGCCCTGGAGTGCTGTTCCCCATTGGCTTTTGTTCTTAATGAAGGATAGCTGTTGGATTAGACCGTGGATGAAGGTGACTGGTCGGGACCACTGGTTTATTCCTTGAAGATAGACGCCGTAGTCCGCAAGAAACGCTGATTCATTATGTGCGAATCTTAGCTTATCCTCAGGCGATAGTTCGAATGGATCGGAAGCGAGCGTACAATTGGCTACCGCCTTCTTGCCAGCACTGCCACCTAGGTATATTATGGCGTGGTTTCCTTTTCGCAGCCTGTTCCTATTACGAGTCTTGGCACTGAAGCCCCAGAATTGATCATTGATTCGGGTTTGAAAGAGTTCCATTGCATGAAGGTGGCGTGAACTAGACTTACGATCGGTAGCAACCAGTAACCAATAGCGTGGATCGTAATCTTGTTCGTTCAGAAAATTCACCCGTCGAAGGGTTTCGATTCCTACTATTTTCCAGTCGCACTTTCTTGCTCGGGAGTCGCTCTAGCTATGATGTGGAAGTCTTCTTCGGGTATCTGGATGGCGGACCCTTGGAAGTATGCTCCCCAATTTTCCTTGTTTCGGACGAAACCAAGTCGGTGGAGAAGCGTCTTCACCGACCTTGGCTCACTAAATAGCTGAACCCCATCTATATCGACAGCATAACTCGGATTTCCTATCATCATCTCACGACGTTTTCTCGATAACTCATAGGGAGCTGAAGTGATTTCGCAGACTCCTACGAAGTCCTTGCCTGTTCTTCCACTTGCGTATATGATTGCGCGATCTCCTTTTCCGAGTAATCGTATGCCCTTGGCACGTTGTCCGAAGGCCCAGAATCTGTTTCTGATGCGATTTTGTAGGATGTCCATTGCTCCTAGTATTGTTCTTCCAATTCGCTGCTCTGTAACAACGAGTATCCAATGGTTAGTCATCATATCACCCGGTTAGATACTTCTTGAAGCTCTGCTGTGCACGATGAAATTCAGGCAGTTTCTCTAGCGGTAGTCCCTTGGCAAGGGTGACTCTATCCTTACCTATGGTGTAGCTGACTACCACAAGAGAGCCATCTTCTCCTTCTTCAATTGTGTAAGAGATGCTACTCTTTAGCTGAGATCCAACCGCGGTTGTTATGGGGTAGTAGGCGTTCTGATTCCCCTTCCGTTCAACTCTAATGCGGTTTTCATGAAGTAGATCTTGGCACTTGTGGTAAACAAAGCCTTGTGAAACCCTCTTCCCAGTTCGCGTCTTGAATTCCTGAAGAATTTCAGCCTGGCTGATTCCTGGTGTTTCTAATATGATGTCGAACACGGTTTGTTTTCCAGCTTCAATCATATTGGATGCGCGGTTTCCTCTAGAGCATACATATTTAAGTATTATTATTTCTTTAGTAATAGTACAAATTAGACGGTTGCATTTGGGAGGTCGGAAGGAGCCAACTCAATTAATGGGCGTATTGAGAAGCAAAACGTCCTGTTTCAATGAGAAAATGGGCGAGACGCTTATGGGCCTCTTCAGCCCAAGATCCTCTCCTGTTCGCATGAACGACGATCCATACTTCACTTTCACCATTTGAAATTAGTGTAACTTCAACTGTGCCACTTCCTCTGGAGGCTCCGGTGATATGCCAATGCCGACTGCCTGGATATGTCCGGAGAGTGCCTTGCGGTACAATCTTTGCTTCCAGCTGTGATGCCCACTTGGATAGAAGCAAAGTCAGCTGAGTCACCTTGATCTCGCCCGTTGGGGTTAGCCTAATTTTGAGCACATGGTTCAACCTGGAAAGGTTTGTCCAAACCTTCAAGAGAGTGATAGCGAAGGTTTAACAATTTTCAGATTGACCGTTTCGATCACGAAGCACAGGTAAGGCCGATGAAGTTGGAAGCCTTCCATGGATGTTCGCCACATGCTCTATATTACATCCCGTGAAGGATGGCGGAGGTGGCTAGCTAACCATCACAGACAGCGGAAAGAGGTGTGGTTCATCTTTTACAAGAAGTCATCTCGAAAGCGATCGATATTCTATGATGATGCGGTAGAAGAAGCGATACGTTACGGATGGATTGACAGTCAGGTTAAGCGTATTGATGAATGGAAGTTTGCACGACGCTTCACACCACGTGGCAAGAACAGTAAGTGGTCAAAGCATAACAAGGCTCGTGCATTGAAGATGCTTCTTGAAGGACGAATGATTAGGGCGGGCGAAGCCCTGCTACCAACTGAAGTCCTCAAAATGAAAGGGTAAGGCAGGATGGAGCTCGATGCGCCGAAGCGTGAAGATTTAGCGTTCTATAGACGGCACTAGGTTTGAGATTAGACTTCGACTTCGAGGTTATGCAACCTTGCTAGGTTTTGAAAACCTAGTCAGCAAATCCTTCAATTTTGTAGAGCTCGTAAACACGACGTCTGGTACCTTCGCCCTTACCTTTTCAGTATCTTCCTCCTTCCCATCGACAAAGACGATAGGAATCTTCCTCGTCGCCTTAACGTCACGCAAAGCAAGGGCAGTTTGGCGTCCGTGCGAAGGGAGACGGGAAAGGTCTATGACAACAACATCTGGTGGATTTCGCCTAATCAGCTTGTATGCCCGGCCACCGTCCTCCGACTCTACATCAACAGTCCATCCATCTGCACGGAGTTCTTTTGCAAGTGCCTGGGCGGATAACGCATCCCATTGAACCAGGAATACCTTGCCTCT
>JAHFOH010000188.1 GCA_023266955.1 Nitrososphaerota archaeon | reverse complement strand
AAGGAATCTATGCGGAGCCGAGTGGAGCCGTCGCTTTCGGAGGCTGGCAGAAGTTGGTAAAAAACGGTAAGCTCAGTTCTGACAGTAGAGTCGTGTTAGTGTTGACTGGAAGCGGTCTCAAAACTGGATTAGCTTAATGAACTTCTATGTAGTCTTGCCTAGCTTCAACAATTTCCTAGTTTTAGCAACCTTCTCAAGCCATATATCCAGAGTCGCTTACCTACATTTGTAGAGGAGTTAAACATCTAAGAGTTGGGAAAGGTTGCTGGTCATGAGTATCCTACACTAGCCGAGCGCGTCATAGGTCTCTTTCGCTTACCATATTTAATCGGATGTGGCCTCTTCATTCTATTATTTTCCCTGGCCGCACCACTCGACAGCTATCTGGAGAGCTTTAATTTTGGTAAAGCTGTCACTCAATGGCTAGCCGACTGGCAAACACCTGGAGGCGTACTATTTTTTCTGCTGTTCGCCTACATTTTCTATGCTCCTCACTATATGAGGAGAAAGCTTTTGCGAGCAGAGGATTCTACCTCGCCACTTCTGCCTAATGGAGAAGAAGACTTTCACAAGCTCTTCGGCAGCGTCTCCGGCTTGAAGCCACAGCTAATTGTTTGGGCAATATTTTTTGCTACTATTTTCCTTTTGCCAAGCCCGCAGGAAGAACCTCGATACCGTTTTGGACTGGTTTCTTCCTTGTCCTTTTCCGTTCTCTTTACTTTAGGAGTCAGCTCAGTGGTTTGGACCTACTTCAGTTCGTTGAGGGGAATTCACAGGATGGGTGGCTCCTCCTTACATTTACGTCCCTACTATAAAGACCGGCTTCTAGGTTTAAGGCCCGTAGGCTCTCTAGCCCTTTCCCTTGTGGTGGCTTATTTTGGATTTATCGCCCTAATCTCGATGTTAACTGCATTTTCTGGTGAAGCTTTTCTAGGACCCTATGTCTTCCTATCAGGGTTGATTATTCTGGGTTTGCTCATATTCTTCCTCCCATTAAGAAAGCTTCATCAGCTTATGCTTCAACAGAAGAAGCTTGAGAAAGAGAAACTCGAACAGAAATTAACTCAGATATTTGAAAATCCCACCGAGGCGAATCCACCGAGTGCTCTCACCCAAGCATTGATACTCGATACATTAAGACTGGATATGATGAAGAGAGAGATTTCTTCCATTGCAGTCTGGCCTGTTGACACCCAGATCTTAGGCAGATTAATCACTGTCATACTGACAGTAATTGCGATTCTCGTAGCAGCCGCACTTCGAACCTTCCTACACTTTTAGCACATTTCTTGAAAGGCAGCTCATGGCTGACATCTGCGTTCGTCCTATCTGTAATGACGGGTTTTTTAGACTCTAGCTTCCGATAAACTTCCTAAGCTTGTCTTCATATATCGTCCTAGCCGGAAAGCCGATACCATTTGCATACGTATTAAATTCAACCGGATCTTTACCTTTCCTCACAGCCTCATTCTTGAGTTCTCTAATACGTTCTCCGACTATCGCGTAGCATGTTGCATATCCTGGCGCCATACCCTCATGAGCAGGGAAAAGTTGATGATAGATTCTGCTCTCACTCAGACCCGTCTTTTCACTCCCCCATTTTACAAATTCAGCGAGAGTCTGCTTACCAGAGTTTATCCTCGCGTCTCCAATCACTCTGAGGTAACGCGTAATAGCCCAGTCCACTACGACGAACTCATTCTCTAAAGCCAGTCTCTTGGGACCAACATGCTTACTCAGGAATTTGAGGAGCTCCTCACCTTCCTTCGATTTGTCCTTACCATTCACTAGATTGTTGAAGAGTTCGACAAACTCCTTCTCAAGGTAGAAAGCGAAACCCTCGGTGACAGGAGCCTGTAGAAATGAATCCAGCATTTCAACCAAACTGGGCTCCGCGACATAGCAAACCGCTGAATTTGAGAAGTTGACGGCGTGTCCGTATTCTTCATGAATCAAAAGTTGCATCAGGTCAGCTAGCCCGACTGGCGGGTCTCGTTTAGGGTCCGTTGTGATGAAGGAGAGCTGGAAAGGTTTCCCCTTCACATAGTTGTACGCCTGTTCCGCTCCCGAGGGAAGCAGAGCAGTGAGGTAACGAGGAGTCTCTATGACACGGGTATCATACCCGGGATTAATCCTCAGCAAGAATTTGTGAATCCAAGGCTGAGCCCTCTTTCGTAGCTCCTTGGTGAATTCTACGAGTTGGTTAGGCTTAACGGGACTCTTCTTCTTGATGGCCTCTTTGATGTACTTAGACTCAGGTTTTACCCTATAGATTTTTGCCAATTTTTTGGCGAGCTGCTTAAGCCTCGGCAGGTCTTTTTTCAGCCAGCGGAGACCCTTGGCCTCCAGTTCCTCAGGAGTCTCGGGGTAATCGAAAGCGTCCTTCAGAAATCTCGCATAGAACTTACTTCTCCCCAGATCCTCATTGATCCTTCTGAAGATAGGGAAGACTTCTTCGAAGCTGGCTTCTTTAACGCCCTTCACTGCAAACTGCTTTCGGTACTGGTTGACCTTGGTCTGAAGCTGACTCATCCTCTTCTTGAGGTTCGCATCTTTCGTCTCCTTTCTGATTGTTTCAAGTAGTTCGAGGAAACCGTTGCATCTTAGGATGGTAAGCACTTTCACTCCGGTGGACCATTTCTTCTTCGCAACTCGCTTGAGAAACGCATCCAATGCCTCCTCAACATGATCAGAGAGTGGAATCAGATGTTTGACATTCATACCTTCCTTCGTCATGTGATCGAAGAAGGTGCCGAAAGCATCTCCCAGTACTGTTTGCGGCTCGTCGAAGAGAAGAGCTCTCTCCAAAGATATGAGAAACTTTCTTTGAACATCATCCTCAGCCTTAGCTTTCAATTCTCTGACCCTTCTCAGCATATGATTGGCTGCTTCTTCAGATGGCACAAAGAATCTGCCAGCGTATTGATCTAAACCCGCACGGAAAGCTGCAGAGGGACTCAATTCCTTCCAGACTTCAAAGATCTGCTCTTCGACCTTGCTTCTAGCACTCAAACGACGTCAGCCTCCTGTCGCACGTCTTTTAAGGATTGGCAACTATTTCACGGGGAAAACGTCTCTCGACGATTTTCGTTACGCCATGATAATGAAGCCATTTTGATCTCGGGCCTCAAACAGAATGATGCTCACCTGCTCTAAGTCTTGAAGGGGGGGTTCCCCCTTCATTGTAAAGAGTAAGCTAATCTAGTTGCTGAAAATGGTTCAAGTAGGAGATGGACAATAGGGAGATCGATGCTGCAATTTCTTATCACAACGCGACAAAACACTCGTACATAAGCGT
>JAHFOH010000187.1 GCA_023266955.1 Nitrososphaerota archaeon | reverse complement strand
GGAAGCATGATTAACGGGAAACTCGAGAAGGCCTCTGCATGAGTTGCGAGGGGAGGAATCACAAGCTCTGTTATGGTAATTTCATTCTCCTTCACCTTTCCACGTAGGAGTAGGATCCCCTCTTCTGGATAGGCGCTCTTGGAGTAGGTGAGCAATCCATCTACAACCTCACGCTTGATGTAGAGCTTCTTAGCCGCGGTTCAACCACCTATATCCGAATGGAGCGCAGCGAACAATTAAAGTACGCTTCGGCCCCATGGGGGTGAGTTAACCTGATTTCTCTGAATGACATTAAAGAAGCCCAAGCCAGATTATCAAAATATGTCACACATACGCCAGTCTACTACGATCATTCACTCTCGAAGCTAGTTGGGTCTCACATTTACCTTAAGCTCGAATCTTACCAGCCGATTAAGGTCTTTAAGATAAGAGGTGCTCTCAACAAGATCCTCAAGTTAAGCGACCGGGAGAAGAGTAGAGGGATCATAACCGCCTCATCGGGAAATCATGGTTTGGCGGTCGCCTACGGGGCACAACTATTCGGCTTGAAGGCCACCATATGTGTTCCAGAAGACGCCAATCCGGACAAGTTGGCGGGAATAGAGTCGCACGGGGCACATATAGTGAAATTCGGCGATGTTTATGATGACGCCTATCAAAAGGCCCTTGAACTGCAGCGTAAAACTGGCGCCACCTTCATACACGCCTTCGACGATCCTGACGTGATAGCCGGTCAGGGAACCGTTGGCATAGAGATCTTTGAGGATCTGAGGGAATTTAATACAGTGATCGTGCCCATTGGTGGGGGTGGGCTGATTTCGGGCGTATCAGTGGCTATCAAGCAACTAAAGCCTGAAGCGAAGGTGATTGGGGTGGAGCCTAGGGGTGTGCCATCTATGTATAATTCTTTCAGATCCGGCAGACGAGTAGAGGTGAAAGAAGCTACTACAATAGCGGATGGGCTTCTCGCAAAGAAGCCTGGAAAGCTAACCCTGCGAATCGTGAAGAGGTATGTCGATAAGATAGTCTTGGTGACAGAAGATCAGCTTAAGTTGGGGATACTGACACTGTTGAGGTCTTCCCACGTGTTGGCGGAAGCTGCCGGCGCAGCCGCCTTGGCTGCCCTTCTCCATGAGTACAAACCAGGACCTGATGAAAGGTGTGTTCTGATAGTCAGCGGAGCCAACATCTCCTTCGACCTGCTGAGCAGTCTCCTTTCGGAGCAACAGGCAAAGTAATCAGGATTCTTCAGCTTCCGGAGGAACTCCGATTGGAACGACAACCACTTCTCCGGTGTACTTCCTCTGGCCAAGAAGACCCTTCTTGGCCTTGTGCATAGTGATCGTTACGTCGGCCCGCACCCCTTTATCATGAATTCTGCCGTCTAGAGGATCTAAGCCCGATGGAATATCTAGCGCTACTTTGAATCCCCTGGATCTGTTAATCAGATCGATCGCTGTGGAGTGAGGCTCTCGGATCTTACCTCTTATCCCAGTTCCGAAGATTGCATCTAGAAGGACGTCCGCACGCACTATCGTTTCCGACACCATGTCTAGAGCTTCTTTGTCAGGCAGGGTGAGTAGTTTCACACTCCTCGTCATCTTCTCGAGTATTTGCCAATTGCTGATCGCCTCTGCGGTCTTAATATCTCCTGCCTTGCCAAGCAACATCACGGTTATGTCTGCGCCCTCCCTAGCCATGTGCCTAGCAGCAGCGAAACCGTCTCCACCGTTGTTGCCAGTTCCTGCCACCACGACGATCTTCTTCCTCTTCAGATCTTTCAAGCTAGTTTTCAGGTAGTCAGCTATAGATCTTCCAGCGTTTTCCATTAAAAGGAGTAGAGAGACTCCCATTTTCTCACAGTTCTGCTCTACCTTCCGCATCTGCTGAGGTGTTATTGTCTCCATGGAAATGCGCTCATTAGATTCTACACTGTGGATTTTTATCTAAAGTCTTTAGCACAAGATGCCTAGGTGACGATTCGTTGGGACAGGCAAAGTCAGTAACGGAGTCGAGCATGGTGATGGTGCGACTGATGATGCCGATGGATGCCAATGTGCAAGGATACGTGTACGGTGGGAGCATCATGAAGAACATGGATGAAGTAGCTGGTGTCGTTGCGGCACGACATGCTAGAATGAATATAGTTACAGCATCAATTGACAGGATGGATTTCTACGCTCCAGTTCATCTGGGTAACATGCTGATACTGAAAGCTTCTGTCAACTACGTTGGGAGGACCTCTATGGAGGTGGGGGTGCGGATTGAAGCCGAGGACCTAAAAACCGGGACAATCACGCATACAGGATCTTCGTATCTGACCTTTGTTGGACTGGATGACCGTGGTCGTCCAGCGCCTCTACCAAAAGTAATTCCGGAGACGGCTGTTGAGAAGCGAAGATTCAAGGAGGCTGAGGAGAGGAGGCGAATACGGCTTCAAACGTTGGGAAAGATGCCTCGGCGTTAGTAATCACGAATCTTGACCCTTACAGCAGTTTCCTAGAGGAATTTCGTATCCATGAGGGCATATCCTTGGATGGCCGAGGAAAGTGCATAATGAATCCGCAAAAGGCTCGTCCATGTAATGCTCGAATGAGTGTGCGACTTTCACGTTAAGCTTCATCTGAAGCTTTTCTGTCATGAAGACCTCCATCAATCTCCCGTTTCTGACCATTCTCCTTCCAATTGCACTCCCCTTTGCTGTGGGCCTAACTCCCTGCCTTTCAAGGTAGACGACGTAGCCTTTCTTCTCGAGCTTCCTCAGCATCTCAACCGTGCTAGGGGCAGAAACATTGAGTCTCTTTGAGACTTCACTAATGGTGGCTGAAGTCTTCTTATCCCCCTGAATCATCCATATAGCCTCAAGATATTCCTCAGCGTGGTCTGATTCCTCGGGCATGAAGAATAGGATTTCGTCGTCTTTGATGGAGGAGATTTGCTTCTTCGAACGCATCCGAATTTTCGATCGCCGTTCTCTGTAAAAAGGTTTGCAATAGAGTAATTAGGCTAGCCTAAAATGTTAAATAGGTTTGGGCAGTTAGGCAAGCCTAAATGGCATCGGAGATCCCCGGATTCCTGATAACCTTCCGAGAGGCTCTTGAAGCAGCGCTCATAGTCACCATTCTCTTGGCTTACCTCAGAAAGATCGGCAGGGGGAACCTTGGCAGATACGTTTGGTTTGGGACTGCCCTTGCATTGATTCTCAGTATGGCCATTGGGAGCGCGGTCTTCATTGTGTACGGAGAGCTATCGGGTGTCGCCACCGAGTTCTTTGAGGGATTTGCCTCGCTAACTGCGGCGGGA
>JAHFOH010000186.1 GCA_023266955.1 Nitrososphaerota archaeon | reverse complement strand
GAGCCTCGGGCGCTCGTGATCGAGGGTTCAAATCCCTCCGACCCCACCATTTCTGATTTAAGAAATCCCCATCCGCTGAAATAGAGGGATAACTGCCGAACTATGAAATCATGGTGCGGATCTTAGACTCATCTGATTCCACGTGAAGCGCGTTTAGCCCTTCCCTCGAAGCGACCTTTTGAAGCTCCGCATCAGCTGTTATTAGCGCAGTCGCGTTGTTAGCTGCTGCGGTTACAGTTTGAAGCGCGTCAGCTTGGTAGATATGATACCGGTGAATCAGTTTCCAAGTGTCCACTAGATATCGATGCTGCACCGCCAAGACGCTGAGGACACCGAGTCTAACGAGTTTCACCGACTCTGCTGCAAGATTGGATACTGCGTGCCGATGTTCTGCCTCCGTGATCCATCCTCTCCGTTGATAGGAGTCTAGGACACCAATTACCTCTCCAATATTCCAGAGCGAAAATTGGAGAAGGACTAGTTCTTGCTCTGCAGCTCCAAAGATGTCGGCTACCAGTGCGCTTCCGGACTCCTCGATGTAGCGCTTCACGATCGCACTAGTGTCGAGATAAAGCTGGTCCATGGCGCTTTTCCCTGAGTTCTCGTGTGACTTCGGCTGATGAAGTCCGTCTACGAGGTCGAACTGCAACGATAGCAGCTGCGGACGGGAAAGTCATGATGTCATACCCGAGGTCTTTGAAGGCCGTGACTAACGTCTCCTCAACTAGGCTGTCCTGCACGATCGCTCGAAGCTCTTCACTAATTCGCCTCAAACTCCCAGTCTTCCGCAATACCTTGCGCTTGAAACTTGTCCATGTTTCGTCGTCTAGGTAAACGGTCACCTTACCCATACCAGTTGGCTGGTAAACCAGCCTAATAAGGCTTGAGATGGTTCAATATGCCGTTGGAAGTCATCAGAAGTCTGGTGCCATGACCTTGTGGCTCTCCAATGATGTTCTTTTGGTCTACCAAGCATGATCGCTGCGAATTAAGATGCGCTGGAATCCGTCGGAGGGGGGGTGTCAAGAGCACTACACACTTCGTGCTGGGAGGCGGCTATATGCATTTGACGTCGAACGTCAATTTTTACCCACCTTTTCTACGTGGTAATATCCCTCCGACCCCACCTCTTGAGATGGTAGTGGATAAGAGGATAAGCTGGAAGTGGACCGTGTCAGCTCAGGCCAACGATAAACTTCACAAGAACCAAGAGAAGGGAGACACCAATGGCTGAGCCAATCACTATGGCGTTTTCTAGCCTTCTTTTCTCTCGAACTTTGCCCATTAGCTTCGTCAGGTTCTTCAGATTATCTTTATCGGACAATTAATTTGCGTGGTAAGTATTACTAACTTATCGATTGTGAAATCTGAGTATAGATTCATCGTTCGAATCCCGTATCTTGATCCTTAGTTGGCCATATGGTTGCCACTGAAACCCTCGCTTCCCGTAGTTCAGATATGATGTTTCTGATAAAGTTCCATGGTAGAGTCCGATGTTTTTTCAATCAATTCGATTACAAATTCAGCGGATCTGATTGCGACCGACCTTAACGATCTAGGAGATAAGCTCGGCGTCTAGATGGCGTATTAAACAGAGAGACATTGATGTTGAAATGCCCCTAACCTCACCGTGGCCTCCGAATTACTTGATTGCTTACAGGTAACGATTTAACCGCCTGGTGACACTGCGGAAAGTTTAGCTTGTCGTCTGAGAGCGCTTCAAGTGATATCGGGGGAGACATCCTAGAAGAGGCGTGTTACTACCTTCACCGTCTCGGCATGTCCTTTGAGGACATAGCACAGAAGTTTCAGATATCCCAGCCCAGAGCTGAAGAAGTCTATTCAAACTTCGAACACAAACTAGCTCTCGGCGCAGTCAAGGATGAAGCTCTCACTAGAAATTACTGGGAGTCAGTTTATCGTGAGGCTGGGGGCGACGTCAAATTGACGTTTCTTAGTCAGGATGGCTTCCATCATGGATGGAAATCAGATTTGGAAAAGATGGAAAGTGAAACACTGATGATGATTTTTGAAAAAAGTAAGGTATTCCTTGAGACTGACCCGAATAAGTATTTCCTTAACATTCCTCCGCCTCCAGGATATGATCCCTTAGCATTTTCAAGGCAGGTCAAGACTGCAGTTGAGGTTATCGAGGAGATATTGACTAAACGGGCGGCAGAGGAGGCATCTGATTCTGAATGAAGAATTTTCGTCTTACGTATTCTTTCTCCGAACCAGCTTCTCTGGGGGACCCAGGTGCAGATGTTTTGGAGGCTCGGATGGGAGTACGAAACGGATTTCTGGATGGCCCCACTTGTTGTGATAGAGGTCTGAGCCCTCAATACCGTTGTGGTAAGCCTTCTCAAATTTTTCCCAATTCTTCTCGTTTATTGCCTCGAATATGGGCTTCATGTATTCCAGTTCGAAAGTAGTAAGGTCTTGGGCATACTTTGGTCGGAGTGTTTTGGCTGTGCTGAAGAGTCCCAAGATCTGTCTGTATTGGTATCCCGCCAAGGCCCAATTACCTCCCTGAGCGGCATAATACATGTACCACCATCTCCTAGCATTCTCCTCCATGATCCTTGACATGCCGGGCTGAACCTCAGCAAGCTGATCAATCGTAAGCTCACCATGTTTCGTCTTGACCACAATCCTCTCACTCAATCAAACATCACATTCGCTCTGGCTTTCGCGATTCACATTATTAGTGCTTTGTCTGAGTCTCCTATTTGCGAATCGCCGTCCAAACAAAGATTACGGCGAAACTTACTAGGAAAATAAAGTATCCCAGCAGCCAATGTGTTTCGTGACTGGGTGGCGGATTAAGCCATGCTAACCCTAGTGGAGAGGCGTTATGTTCTTCATGACTGGCAGCGATGTAGAATGATCCAAGATACCACAGAGGTGCTAAGAGGATGAGGAGGATATCCGCTTTTCGCATAATCTCCCCCGCTTTTCTGAAATTTGTATTTAATCTTTGGAGACGCGGTGAATAAAAGTACGGAGATATGGTGTGCTGAGTGGGATCTACATCTTCTCCTCGAGTCTCAGACCTTCACCGGGCTTAAGGATGTATCTGCAGCTCATTTCTGGCTTGAATTTACCCTTGATTATCATGCACGCGCCCCAGTGAAGATAGAACTTACAGTCCTGGCATTGGTATTCTTCATCACCCTTCAATATCACGTATCCTTCTTTCCAGTTGAGCTTCTGTCCACTGTTCTTCACGTACTCCCACGCTACATCTCCCGGATAAGGCTCCCTCTGCTTTTCCCAAGAAGTAAAATGGCTACACACACCTTCTCCTACAA
>JAHFOH010000043.1 GCA_023266955.1 Nitrososphaerota archaeon | reverse complement strand
TGTTCCATTTCAGGTCGAAACCCAACCCTCCTTGGTTAGTGGGTCTAGAGACGCCTGTCCAAGAGGTCGATTCTTCTGCGATAACAAGTGCGTTTGGGTTTTGGGAGTGGAGCGTATCGTTGAGAGACTGAAGGAAGGCTATCGCTTCCAGATTCTCCTTACCTCCATACTTGTTGGGAATCCATTCGCCATCCTTTCTTGCGTAATCAAGGTACAACATCGACGCCACGGCGTCTATACGAAACCCATCGGCATGGTATTTATCGAACCAGAAGAGTGCATTGGAAATTAGAAAGGTACGTACTTCATTACGGGAGAAATTGAAGATGAGCGTCCCCCATTCTGGATGCTCCCCTATCCTTGGATCAGCGTGATTGTACAGGGGAGTCCCATCGAAATCCGCGAGTCCGTAATCATCCTTTGGAAAGTGGGCTGGAGCCCAGTCTAAGAGGACTCCAATTCCATTTTGGTGGCACTTGTCAATCAGATACATAAGATCCTGTGGTTTGCCATAACGCGAAGTGGGTGCATAATAGTTAACGACTTGGTAGCCCCACGAATCATCGAGCGGATGTTCCATTATCGGGAGGAGTTCTATATGGGTAAAACCCATCTCCTTTACATAGGGAATAAGCTGGTCCGCGAATTCACGGTACGCAAGGAATTCGCCATCTGCTCCTCTTCTCATCCAAGATCCCAAGTGAACTTCATAGATGGAGATAGGCTTGTCCAATTGGCTTTCTGTTGCTCTCCTTGCGATCCATTCGTCGTCACGCCAAGTGTAAGAGTCCGACCTGCTAACAACTGCTCCTGTATGTGGCCTGAGCTCTGTTTGAAAGGCGTATGGGTCGGTCTTTAAAACAGTCTTCCCAGTAACGTTCGACTTTATCCCAAACTTATAGACATCTGATTCGCCGATTCTAGGTATAAAGAGCTCCCAAATACCGTATGAACCACGTACAGTCATGGGATGAGCACCGACATTCCAGTGGTTGAAGTTTCCAACAATGCATACACTCCTAGCATTAGGAGCCCAAACCGCGAATTGAACGCCTTCAACATTGCCTCGGTCTACCAGATGCGCCCCGAGAATCTCGTAGCTTCTGATATGGGTTCCCTCACCGATGAGGTGGAGGTCGTAGTCACTCAGAACCGTGGGATAGAAGTATGGGTCCTCTCTTTCTTCAACATACCCCGAGTTATCTGCAAAGACTATTTGGTAAGGGGCGGACAATTTCTGGTTTGCTAGTTGTGCTTCGAAGAAGCCTGCTCCATGAATGCGTGTCATCTCAGTGTTCCTATTCAGATCTTGTAGGTGTACCCATGCTTTCGAGGCTCGCGGTAGATAAGCGCGGATTGATATAGTGTTGCCAGCAACGTCGGTTACATGTGGGCCAAGAATCGCTGCGGGATTATGTTCTTCAAAGTTTATTATACGCTCAATCTCTTCACTGCTAACGCTTGCGACTTGCATTTTCTATCACTATTCCACTCCTATACTGAAGACGATGCTATCCCAGATTTTCTCCAACTCGCTAGTCCATCCTTCTGAATTACCCTCCCCGACCAAAGTATAAAGGGTTGCGATGTAAGGATTCTGTAAACTCTTTTGCACGGCAGGAAGAAAGCACGATTTTAAGCGAGTTTCATCAAAAACAATCCAATATCGTAACCTGATGCTATAATGATCAGTGTACCCATAACATCTAGAACTATATTATATGGCTCTCTGTATGATGAACGTCGTGAGAAAAAGCACACCTAAGACTATGAGCATGTCCCACCATGTTTTCGGTACCTTAATCACAGTTGACAAACGCTGGATCTTTAAAGTGAACTACTAATTAACACCGGTTTCTATAATACAATCATAGCTCCTCATAGCAATTAGGACAAACTTTAGATTCATCATATTCTCCAAATTCTTCACATGCTTCAACTTTGGGCTTAACTCTCTCCCCACAACTCGGGCATATTACCTTCTCTATCTCCTTACCCTCTCTCCGAGCGCGCGAGGAATAGTCTTTTGTGGGTACGCCGTTAAACAGTCTGCTCGCATTCGATTTATAAACGACAATTAATTACAAGCGATTAGTTTTGAGCGTAGAACTCTTCTGGGATCATGCGGGATTCTCCTCGAATGATGCCCTCGACGTAGCGCGTCGTCTAATCCCAAGAATACAGGAACTTGGAAGGGTTGTGGAGGAGAGGGACTACGGAGATGATGCGGTGCCTCTAATCCTCCCACGAGAGAATATTTTTGTAGATAATTGCAAGTCTCTTGCGAAAGAGTTCTCTGAGACAAGACTTGTTGTAATCGTCGGCGTAGGAGGTTCAAATCTAGGCACTAGAGCCGTTCAAAGGGCCGTACTTGGCAAGTTCCACAACATAGAGCATCCTGAGAAACAAATTCTCTACGCAGATACTGTTGACTCCGACTCGATGGCATCGATAGTGAGGGTCGTGAAGAAGGCTAATGGAGGAGTGCTCCTCAACGCCGTATCCAAGTCAGGTAATACCACAGAGACGGTAGCCAATTTTGAGGTCCTTCTAAGTCAATTACCGAATAGCTCGAGGTCTGTAGTAATTACGGCGGATGAGGGCTCTAGATTCGAGAGGTTAGCTAGGAGTATGGGTTTCAAGATCCTAGCCATCCCGAAGAAAGTTGGAGGCCGTTATTCAGTCTTCTCCTCTGTTGGACTATTCCCCCTCTCAGTCATGGGAGTGGATATAGAGAGGCTACTTGCAGGGGCTCGAGAGATGCTTGATCGCTGCTTGACTACATCTATTGAGGAAAATCCTGCCGCCATCATCGCGTCCCTCATCCTCCTCAACCTCAAAAGGGGTATTTCGGTACATGACCACTTTATCTTCTCCAACGATCTCGAGGATATGGGTAGGTGGTATAGGCAATTGATGGCTGAAAGCATAGCCAAAGAATGGAATGCCCTTGGGACAGAGAGGATCTTCACTGGAATAACCCCCACAATCTCAATCGGCTCCACAGATCTTCATTCCATGGCGCAGCTCTACCTAGGAGGACCAAAGGACAAGTTCTTCCGATTCGTAACTGTTGCCAAGAATCGTGAATCAGTTCCCGTTCCGGTGATGCCAGAGTTCGACACACTAGTAGAGAATATTCAAGGGATGGAGTTAGGCGATATTATGGATGCTATCCGTAAAGGGATCCAGAAGGCCTTCATCAGGGCAGAGAGGCCATTTATCGATGTTGTGCTTCCCGACAAATCTGAATCCTCCATCGGGCAGCTCCTCCAGATGGAGATGGTAGAGATCATGCTTCTAGGCAGACTTTTAGAAGTAAATCCTTTCGACCAACCTGCGGTCGAGGACTATAAGAAAGAGACAAGGGAGACGATCAGAGCCCGTCGGAAGGGCGTCTAGACCTCGAATATCCATGATCTCACTCTAGAGATCTCTAAGGGCGTGCTCGTATATCCAAATAATACGCCTCCAAAAATCAGGTTCACTCACCTGATACCCGAGGGGAATTCGAATCTCTCTGAGATACTTCTGGGTTCTCAGCGCGCTGAGGTGTTTAATGACTGAAGGCCATCTGTGTTTATAGCGCGTGCTAGGGATGAAAGCTCGCTGAAAGCCATCATTACAAAGGAGCTTGGTGCGGAATATGTCAATGTGAGGGAAAAACAGTTGGAGATCTCGGTCCATTCGACTTCATAGTTGAGGCATCTGGTAGCCTTGCTCCAGTCGCAGAAGCTCTCGATACATTGGCTCCAACAGGTATCATGTGTATGCTTGGGAAATTCGAGGTACCTCAGGCTCATAGTGGGCTTGGAAGAAGGTTCCGGGATATAATGAGATACAACAAGATTCCCCTAGGATCCGTAAGTGCCAACAAGACCCACTTTGAATTTGGGATAAAGCATATACGTGCCACGGAGCGCAGAAGGCCAGGAGTGCTTATGAGGATGATAACATCCAAGGTTAAGATGGAGCACTTCGATAAGCTCTTCTTACAGCCAGATGAAGAGGAGATCAAGTCAATAATCGAGATTGAACGAGTGCCCCGTGCGGAAAGAATTTCCAAAAAATGAAATTGTCGGGATAAGTCTGACATCCTAGTAGTTCTCGCTCTTCTTCAAGCTTGATTGAAGAAAGACCTCTTGATCTGTTATTTAGGCACCTAAGCTGCTCAAACCTGACGAATGGCACTATTTGTCTAACGTTTTCGATAAGAATTCTTGAAACATCCTAACAGAACTTGCGTATGCCCCGGCCGAAATAGCGCTTCGTCTCATTTCGGAAAGTCTATTATCTTCATACTCTTGGAGCATAAGTTCGAGTTTGCTGTAAAATTCATCTTGGTTTCTGAACGTGAGACTGTTGACACCGTCCACGCAAAGTTCTGGAAATCCTCCTGCCAGACTACCTAGAACGGGTACTCCAGCCCACATGGCTTTCATATAGCTGGTTCCGCAGGCTTCCTGATCTTCCAAGGGAGAATATATCATGAAATCTATCCCATTCAGAATGATTTTATGATTTCTCAAGTCATAATTCTTGACAAAAGTTAACAGCATCGTACCATCCAGACTCCGCATTATCCTATGATATTCTCTTATCTCTTCCTTGCCACCCGCATCTTCAGGATGCGCCTTCCCTCCTTGAATGTGCTGTAGACCGTACCTGGCCACCACCCTTTTCAATCGCTCAATGTCGCTGAACAGGTAAAGTGATCGCTTGTAAGGAGTCTGCCTTCTTGCAGCACATGAGATGGGTTTGTCAATGGAAAGCTTAACACCTGTCTCATTTTTGACATAATCTATCAAATCGGCCTTATCTAATTCATGAGCTGCTTGGAATTCTTCCAGAGGAATTCTCTCTGCTTCTCTAAATAATTCTGGTTTGGTCCGCCACAATCCCAAATATTTGTCGAAGATTTTCTGCTTGCGCTCAGAGATGTGAGACCAATGCACACCATTTGTAACATAACCAATCAAAATATTCGGGAAATCTCTCTGTGCTATTTCTCGATGTTGCTTAGATACTGCGAATGTTCTTCCACTGAGATGTGCCCCTAATCGGCTTAGATTCAATTTATCATCTAATACGAACCTTCCAAAATTCGGGAGCGATAAGACAGAATGTATGGCGTCATCTTCCAGCCGTCGTTTCAGGTATTTGAAGTCGTACGCATCATGTCCGTGCGGAAGTGCCGTATGGGTTATGAAGCTGGAATTTTCCTTAACCCTGCCCTCCTCTTCGAACATTCTTAGAAGTTCGACAAGTGCCATAGCTGCATTGCTTTCGTTTATCTTAAAGTGAACGGTTCGTAGATCGTAGCCCAGTTTATGTAAGAGTCTTACACCGCCGATACCCAAAATCATAGACTTCGCAATCTTATCACCTCTGTAGAGCCGTGTATCAATCCCATCTACACTTAGGTACAATAGTGTCGAAGAACCTGGTCCATCAGGAGTATATTGATAGCAGAAAACTTCCCTGTCCGAATGGTCAATGCTTACAGTGACTTTCTCTTTCCTGCGATCCATTAGCGAAGGGTCAAAGTATTCATCTAAATCGACCTGTTCGCCGTGTTCATTTATTTCCTGTTTGACATAGCCATTTTGGTGGAGAAGGCTCAAAGCTACATAAGGCTGCCCTAAGTCCCGGGCGGTCAAGAAATTATCACCTTCTAAAACCCCTAGCCCTCCCGCATGAGGAGTAGCTATGCCTTTTCTTTCATCTAACAGAAGCCCAAGCTCCATCGAGAAGGAAGCTATGGGTCCTTTGTAGTCCAAGTATGTATTCAAACGACTTTTTCTAGTCGCTTATAAGTAGTATGGATCCAAAATGATTCGGTATTTTGGTTTTGAGATCGCCTAGAGATGCAAATAAGCCTCAACTAGTCCCATGAAAATTGTACTTTAATAGACGAGTAGGGCGGGCAAGACAACTTACTCTTGTGGAGGGTACTTCCACTCTAGGAGAGATGTAACAAAAAGCGGAGTCACCCCCCCCAAACTTCCTGGACTTGTAACACATAGAAAACCATTTCTTATTATCGAGGTTTCCATGTCCCAGAATCATATTCACTTATTGTTCGCTCATAGATAGAGCGCGTACTCTCAGCTATCGCACTCCACTTGTAAAGAGATGATACTCTGTCATATGCTATTTGACGGAGAGAATTCGCATAAGTTGTGTTACTGAGGACCCTCTTGATTCCGCCAGCGATCGACTCGACAGTAGGATTTACGATAAAAGCACTAATGTCGTGTTCTAAGATTTCACCGAGCCCACCTGCACCTGTCGTAACAATTGGAGTCCTAGCTGCCATCGCCTCAAGAGCTACAATGCCGAACGGCTCGTAAAGAGAAGGGATCACGCAGACATCCGCCGTACGGAATAGTAGCCTAACCGTATTCGTATCTAGGAAGCCAGGAATGTACGTCTTCCTAGCGACGCCCATCTCATCAACTCTCTTAACTATCTGATCTTTCATGTAACCCTCTCCCACGATCACGAACTTGGCGTCGATGTCGTGTAGTACCCTGGGTATGGCTTCTGCTAGCAGACCTACTCCTTTTTCTTGAACCAGTCTTCCTACATACAACACGAGCTTCTCGTTCTTCAGAGCGAAGCGAGCCCGGAAAGCATCCTTGTCATACGGAGCCTCATATGGTGAGGTGTCGATACCATTTGGTATGACGTCTATCCGATCATTTGGAACAAGTAGGGTTGTAGTGACTTCTCGCATCATATGACTGCTGCAACAGATCACGCGCCACGCCTCTCGGGTGAGCCAGGTTTCAGTTGAACTAATCATTTTCTGGTAGTCATTGTGAATACCCTTCCTTCGGCCATGTTCCGTAGAATGGATTGTCGCTATGAGTGGAACGCGAAACATGTGCTTGAGCCCGATCGAGGCGTTGGCGACGAGCCAGTCATGAGCGTGAATAACTTGGATCTTACCCCCAGCAGATGCTAGGGCTTCCGCAGCCCTGATCTGCAGATTTACATTCATCATGGAGGTCCATGTAGCGAAGTCCGGAGTCGGAAACTTGTACGAGTCCACTCGGTAGACTCTAACTCCATCGATTTCTTCGTACTCTGGTGCACCAGGAAAATCGCAAGTCAACACATAGACTGTTGCTCCCATTTTGGCCAGAGCTTTTGATAACTCATAGACGTGGGGTGCTATTCCTCCAATGATCCTCGGCGGGAATTCCCAAGAAAGCATCATGACTCCAAAATCGTCCATCCTCTATTATCCTCCTACAGGCGATAACCCGAGGTTTCATGATAGACCTGCGCGGTCTGTTCCGCCCAAGAGTGTGAGCCAGGTATGACGGTTCGAACCTTGAATGAAGGCACTTTGTGAACCCTTTCTACTTCGGATCTCATCCTGTCAGAGCTCGTGACAACCTTTTCACACTCGTAGGCGCCGAGCGACTCGAGGCCCCTGATGGAGATGCTGAGGGGCAACGAAGGGTCGGAGGAGCGATGATCCTCCAAGCTATGTAACGTGAGAACAAACGGCAAATGAAGCGCCTTCTTAAGCCCGACGGCAGCAGCCGCAAACTGCCATTCATGCGTGTCAATCATATCCAGCCTTTCGGGCTCATCATAATAGATATCGGCCACCATTCGCTGAACCTCGGCGCACAGACTCTGCGCCCAAGTCACTACATTCACGTGAGGTTCTACCGGATTCTGCAGGCGATAAATCTCAAAACCATTAGAAACCTTCTCATGAGAATATGGTGCGTCATGGGTGGTAATTACTGAGACGTGATGACGTTTTGATATTTCAAGGGCGAGCTTCTGCACATAGTAAGCCATCTCGCCTATGATTCGTGGAGGGTATTCCCATGCTAATATGGCGATGTTAAGAGGCACCGATAGCTCACGCTACGTAAAGGCGGAGGAGACCCTTATGATACCCTTACCCGTAAGAAAGTAGCGCTTGGAGCCATTTCGGTCTGTTATGCTTTCAAGATAACCAGCAGTCTCATGTGTGTTAAGAATGTCCCTAAGTTGTTCAACTGATATTCCTCCAATTTGAACAAGTTCATTATCGGTCTTACCAACCTTTTCGTTAACTATGCCAAAGTTATGCAGCGTAAGGAGGAGGCGGTCGGCTGGACGTATCTGCCCTTCACTCATGCTACCTGCTTTCGCACAGATTGGATATTAAAATATGGTTCCCCCTGTCAATTTATCGCCCACCAGTAATTCGACGGAAATAGGCTTCAGCGTTCTGCCAAGCAACAAGAGCTCGCCAAAGGTTGTGGAACATGACGCTACGGTTCAGTTGCAGCAGGTTCCAGTATAGATCTTTCAGTCAGAATTTCAATGCCTGGAAGCTCCTTTCCTCCAATATACTCAAGAGAGGCTGAGCCACCGGTTGATATGTGGGTCACTTCCCTTTCTGAAACGTCTGCCATCTTCAGCGCGGCGATAGAGTCTCCTCCGCCTATGATTGTCGTGCAACCTCTCAGATATGCAAGTGCTACACTTCTGGCTACATCTACAGTCCCATGCGAAAATTGCTCCTTTTCAAATAGACCCATGGGACCGTTCCAAAGAATTGTTCTGTTCCCGCTTGCTATCTCCTTTGCATATCTCTTAGAGGTATCTCTTCCGATGTCAAAACCCTTCAGAAACTTTGGTATCCCGCCCGAGACCAAATGTATTCCCTTAATATCATCCGCATTCGTGGAAACTATATGGTCCTCAGGTAGGATGATCTTGTTGCCGTGTTTTGACAAAACTTCGGCTGCCCAACTAATGGACTCTTGCTCCACAAGTGAATCCCCGACAGATAATCCCTTTGATACGAGAAAAGTATAGGCTACGCATCCTCCCACGAGTACCTTGTCTGCTTTGTCGATCAGTCGCTTTAAGGCGCTGAGCTTATCCTTTATCTTCACTCCTCCCACAATCACGAGGAAGGGCCTATCGGGTGCCTCCCGAATTCTTGCTAGATGCTCGAGCTCTCCCCGAACCAAGAAACCGGCAAGTCTGTACTCAAAGTGACGCGCCATTCCGTATGTTGAAGCATGCGCTCTGTGAGAAGTGCCGAAGGCATCATTCACGTATATTTCAGCTAGTGAAGCGAGTTCTGAAGAGAATTTCTCGTCGCAGGCCTCTTCTCCCTTATGGAACCTAAGGTTTTCGAGTAGCAGAACATCGCCATTACCCATGCTCCCAATCGCCTCCTTGACCTTGTCGCCGATACAGTCATCGACAAAGCGCACGTTCGTTCTCAGAATTTCTGCTAACCTAACTGCAAGAGGTTTCAGAGAGAATTTCGGATCTGGCCTTCTGTCTGGTCGCCCAAGATGGGAAGCGAGAATTACCTTGGCCTTCCTCGATGTCAGATAGTCTATTGTTGGGATGGCCCGTCTTATCCTCGGAGGGTCAGGATCGACTTCAATGTTTGGAACGTTAAAGTCGATCCTCACGAACGTCCGCTTTCCGGTATAATAATTATCTGGAAGGTCGGAAATGACCATCTTGTTGGCTTGAGGCACTCTAGACGACCGCCTTCAAGCTGTAGCCAGCAGGTGCATTGTATTGAAGATTTCTTCCGAAACCCCTCCTGTTGCTGGCATGTAAAAGTTTGCTTAAGGGCTCATAAATCTTAGAAGTATGCAACCCCCCAACCCCTATCGTCTGACT
>JAHFOH010000185.1 GCA_023266955.1 Nitrososphaerota archaeon | reverse complement strand
GTTTCCATTGGAGGCACGAATCCCACGAGCTGTTTGTCCTTGGTTAGTGGTTTCTTGCATTCGGTGCATACAATTCTTTCGGCGGCATAACCCTGCTTGATTCTTAAAACAGTTCTAGGCTCCTCAAAGAAATGGAAGCATTCGCCACACTGAAAGATATGGTTCTGGCCTTGTCTGCGGAAATCCACTTCGTCCATTTTCTTTTCGAAGGTTAGAGGTTTCCTGCATTCAGGGCACATGGCGTAGAAGGCACTGGCGTGCAGCTTGAACCGAGTGACCATTATCGGATGTAGGAATATGGCGTCGCACTCGCCACATTGGTAGGAGAAGTCCCGATTTGCCCCCTTGACGATCTCATTATCGCTCATTCTTCTCACCATAGAAGTAGGCGAGCAGGTCGTTGGGCCTCGAAAAGTCCATTTTGCTTGCTATGGTTTTGGCGCGGATTCTATTTGCAGATGGTGTGGGGACAGTGACTCTCACTTCAGGACGAACTGGCTCTGGCACCTCCCTTACTACATGGCTTTCGACATGGTGGTGACGAGGCTTCACAGTATGCTTCCCAAAAGATAGAAGTTTCTTGGTCAGAAAGACGAGTATGGTTCCGCTAGGCACGAGGACCAAAGGAGAGTATGTTGCCGCTCTTCCCAGCATTATTCTACTGGAGGCATCTGAAATGGAATTAATCAAGGCCAACGCTGAGGACCAAAATAATGCGTAGTAGGCGGCAAGAGCTATGGCTGGTATCCCTATGTAGAGTAGCCTCTTACCTCTTCTTATTCTCACAATCTTCTTCCTGCAAAAACCCTCAGGACCCGATTTAGCCGGCAAAGACAATTCAATATTACAAGTTGCTTGAAGCCAGTTCACCCATTGGACTCTCATTGGCGCTAATGCATGTGGACAGAATAGGATCTGTTGCTAGTTAGTTACTCAACTACATCACAGTGAGGACTCAAGGAGAGCTTACTCAACTACTCAAGAACGGCTTGTCTTCTGGATAGAAGAGCCGGAGTGATTCTCTTGAAGGAAGTAACTCGATGTGAGGCTTCTACAAAGGTTGTGAGTGAGAAGGGGTGAAACACTATTCTACATAGATCTTGGGAATTGTTGATTCGGCGGCTGAGAAGCCCTCCGGTACTAATTCGGGGAGGGCTCAGTGAGAATACTCAGGTTATTATGGGCGGCATCGCCTTTATCGTTATTCTCTTCATTACAGCTGCTGCACTGCTAACTATTCTGATCATTCCTCCTGGTGCTCCGGCTCCTTATCCATGAAGAGACGTGTTGCAATGTGAAGACTCGGGAGGCTCCTCGCTATTGAGTGCGGGGGCTAAGCCGTGAAACTTGCCTTCGGCCTTCACAACAAAATCTCCTATTTCGGCGGATGGGAGAAGTTAGTCCTTCGTATTGCTGAGTTTCTTCTCACCAAGGGCTATGACATTGAGATTCGTTCCTTGCCTTTGAATCAAGATCACTACGGTGGAAATGGTGAATTAAGCGGCTACTTGCGGGGTATTCCTTACTTCGAAAGTCTTTCACATAAAGTCGATGCTGATGTAACTTACATTACCTATCATCCTCTTGCCAGTCTGACTTTCCGAACTGACTCACCCATTATTGCAGGCATTCATTCACAGGTCTTTTTCCTACCTCCCAATCCACGATATGGTTTCATTCCTACCTTAGCAAGTTTGGTCCACAGGATTCTTGGAAAAACGGAACTCTCGCGGTTTGATGCGGTTCACATTAACAACCCCTTTCTAACGCAGTTCATTATTCACAACAGAACATACTGCATCTCGAACTTTGTGGATACAGAACGATACTATCCACGCTGGGAGAAGAGTGATGAGTTTACAGTCCTCTTTGTTGGTCGACCCTGTTGGCAGAAGGGATGGGATATCTTTCTTACTCTTGCTCCAATTCTCGCAAAGGATAACATAAAGATAGTTTGTGCAGGTTCGAGTGACAGTACTTTTGTAAAGGGCTACGGTTACGTGAAAGACGACTCGCAGCTTTCTGAAATTTACTCATCTGCTCACGTGACAGTCTATCCATCTAGAGCTGATGTTTTTGGAAGTGTCATAATTGAATCGTTGGCGTGTGGCACCCCTGTGATTACTTCTCCTCTCCCGACTCATCAAGCCTTGCAACTGCCTTTGTACTATGCAGAGGGAGTTCAACAAATACTAAGAGCTGTTCAATACTTTAAGCTCCTCTGGTTATCACGCAGAGAGGACTACAACGCGCGTTGTCTGGAGGTGAGAAGAAGCGTAGAGAAGTACGACATAGGTAACGTTGGTCCCTGGTTTGAAAGGATGTTGGTAGAAGTCAGTCAACTCGCCTGAGAGTGTACGTGTGGGGTTGTGATCTGGCCGAAGAGGACTGGGAATCAGCACGAGGTTATGGTTTTGATTTCTGCTTACAAGGTGGGGCGCCTCCTCCTTGTGCCCCTTGGGAAGCTTAGGCAACCCTTCTCCTATTTTCTCCCTTTCTATCTAATCCTCTCCTACATCGTGATTCTTTCATGGCTTTCCATCCTCCGCTTCTACTCCTTCACTCCATCTTGGGACTTAGGTGATTTCGTTCAAGCTGTTTGGAGCGCAACCCAGGGTCTTCCGCTCATTCATACCGGCTCACCATTCTTCACGAAGGATTTTCCTCATAGCCTTCAAGCATCTTTCTTAGCTACTCACTTTAGCCCCATTCTTTTCGTTCTGGCACCGTTCTATGCCCTCTTTCCTGCACCCGAGACACTACTTGTGGCGAACTCAGTGATCCTTGCTCTTGGGGGGCTGCCTATTTACTGGTTCGCTAAAGCAAGTACGAGGAGGATTGATATCAGCGTAGCCTTCCTCGTCTCATACCTGACGTACCCCCAACTTCTTGGAATTAACCTGCAGCTATTCGTACCTGAAGCCTTCCTCGTTCCCCTAGGTATCTGGTCCTTCTATGCCATTCTAACAAGGCGCTGGCTTCTCTACTTGCCGAGTGTTGGTCTTCTTGCCCTCGTTCTCGAGGACGCGCCCATCTTGGGAATCGCTCTTACGGTGTTTGCTCTGGTCCACTATCGGGGCAAGATGTCAAGGCGCCTGCTAATTCTTCTTGCCGGGGTTGCGGCTGCCCTCACAGTATACATGGCTCTTGCACTCTACGTTAGGGAGCATGTCTTCGGATTCGATCCCAAGGGTGTATCACAGTACATCAGCCAAACTAACTGGGCGTTTCTCGGAGCAGAATCACCGCTGGATGTTCCTTTCCGTGCTCTCCAATGCCCATCATGCCTGATGCAGGCGATAGGGTTTGACTTCGGAGCTAAGGTT
>JAHFOH010000184.1 GCA_023266955.1 Nitrososphaerota archaeon | reverse complement strand
GACCTGTTAGTAACTATCTGGCAGTTCTACCACTTCTTTTTACCTAGGAACAGAGGTTGGCAGTGCCTGAGTATGGGGTATACCGTATACCTAAATAACCCCACGTTTGAGGGAGGCATATGGCCAAGTCTAAGGTAACAGCAAAGTTCCAGGTGACGATTCCGAGAGAGGTCCGTGAGAGAGTAGGCATGAGGCCAGGTGAATTGGTGGAGGTGGAGGCTGGACAAAAAGGTGAGGTAATCATCAAGCGCTTTGGCAAGAGCAAAGTTTCGTTGGGAACATTGATCGGACAGAGAACTTCCAAGCGACATATTCCGGTCAAGGAACTCGAGGAAGCAGTGGAATCGCGGTGAAGGTTTGGTCAAGTACTTCATCGACAGTAACGTGTTCTTTTACGCGAAGATCATGGACAGGAAGTACGGTAAGAAGTCTGCTTCAGTTGTTCACGCCTTGGCAGGGGCGAAGATTGAAGGTGTTATTTCCAGTTTGATTCTGCTAGAACTAGCAAACGCGCTGAGGAAGTATGGTATGGCTGATGAACTGGAATCTGTGTTGACTTCGCTTCCAGCACTGCGACTAGATATACAGTCAGTGGACTCATTGGATGTGAAGAAAGCGGTCGAACTCTTCAATTCTTACCGAATCAGCCCATATGACTGTGCTCATGTTGCGGTTATGCTGCGTGAGGGTATTCGTAATATCATCTCGGCCGATGACGATTTCGATCGAGTGAAAGAGGTAGTTCGAATAGATCCGTTGTATGAACCCGACGAACTTTGGGGGTTCTCCGATTGAATAGGGAGTTGCTGGAGGGTTTCAGGGACATGCTTCCCTTGCTTCTAGGGGTGGTGCCTTTTAGTGTCGTGTACAGCGTCGCCGCAAGACAAGCCGGGCTGAGTTATCTTGATACGGTTCTTATGTCTTTAATCGTCTTTGCAGGGGCTTCGCAATTCATAGCAGTCACGTTGTTCGGTGCAGGTTCCTCTCCGATCTTGATAGTCCTGATAACGCTGTTAGTCAACTCAAGGCACCTCCTCTTCGGAGTGTCTCTGTCTCCCTTCCTCCGACAGCTCAACTCTAAACTGCAAGGACTTCTGGCCTTCATTTTGACGGATGAGGTATTTGCAGTCACGATCGCTCATCATACCCGTGCCTCTCCGAGCTACCGTTACCAACTTGGCGCTGGCTTGGCATTGTATGCAGCTTGGAACATTACAACGGCCATTTCCGCTGCACTTAGCTTCCCTCTCAGCATCTCGTTTGCCTCAGTTCTGCGATTCATAGTTCCCGCCTCGTTTCTAGCACTGCTCGTCCCAATGGTAAGGAAAAGAACCGACGTAGTTGTCGGTTTGAGCTCCGGCGTTGCTGCATTGATTCTTGTCCCGTACCTGAAGGGAGGCGCCTACATTCTACCCGCCTCACTCATTGGCATGATAGTGGGAGGATTGCTCTCCTTTCTATGGAAATCGAGATAGCCTTCACGATCCTCGGGATGGCGGTCGTAACCTATCTTACTCGCTTCGTCCCGATTGCGCTACTCAGCAAGGCTCGCATTCCAGAACGAATCAGTATTTGGATTTCGTATGTTCCAATAGCCGTGCTGTCGGCAATTGTGGTACCAGGAGTATTCTATCCAAAGGGCTTCTTGGATATCTCTGTTCGAAACGGGTTCCTCATGGGCTCGGTGGTGACCGTGATTGCCTCTTTGAAATTCCGTAGTTATTTCAAGACGATATTGGTCGCGATTGCAATAGGCATTTTCTTGACTCTTGTAGGCCTCATTTAGATCAACCCTCTTGGGGCTCTGGTGGTTTAGGAGCTTTCCATTAGGGCAATCTCTACGATGCGCCGGTTGCCTCTATGATCACCATACCAGTACTGTACTTGGGACTTACCGTATTTCTCACGAAAAAGATCGTAGACTAAATCCCTCTTCTCGTCTGCGACTGTAGCTATCCCCTTGAACAGTACACCTTCCATCTCCAAGGTGACATGTGGCTGAGCTACGAGATTGCGAATCCAGTTGGAGTCTCGATGTCCTAACAAGTAGACTCTACCCTCATGATATGCGAACCAGAGTTCCACTTTCCTTGGAAGTCCAGTACCTCTCTTTGCACGCCAGCAAGCTAACGCTAAGCTCCACAACTGATCGTCGTGATGAACTAGCAGTTTTCGAAATCTTTGGGCGAGATCAGAAACAAATCCTTTGATCGTTTGGGCAAGCAACCAAATGATGCAGAAGTGGCAAGTTTATTACTCGCCATTCACAGCCTGTCAGGATAGGCGTAACTAGAGTTGGTCCAGAAGGAGGAAGAAGAACTTTCGCCAATGAATATGCTGTTGCGGATAAGACAGGAGAACAGGCAATTATCAGGCAATCAGTACCTTCGAAAGCTAGGTCTGAATGATCTGGAAGAGTTCCTTGGGAAGCAGGATAACCAGAGGTCTTAGTCCAAGTTTTCTGCTCAATTTTCCTACGATCCGTATCGTTTCCCGTCTCTTAAGATGTCTTCGATTAACGGTCACTAGAGCGTCCATCTTATGAGCTGAAGAGTAAGCTAGAATGAGCGAATCGGGAGCGTATATCCCAGTTCTTAGAAACTCGCGGTATAGCTGTGCTACCTTGGTTGACCCTCGTAACGGAGAAGCAACGGCGTATCTTTCTAGGAGTCTGGATCTGTATGCCTGTGGAGCCTCAGTGAGCTCTACTTCAATTGGTTTGCAACCATAAACGGAAATCTTTGCCTGTAATCTGAATAGAGCTTTGGAATACACTATGTCCCAGTAGGCTTGGCTGTCAGGAGGATAGCGTGCTTCATCTTCTATGGCGGCACCATACACACTCGAATCCACAAGCACTTTCAGAGGCTTTTTTACCAAAGAGCGTCTAATTTCTGTGCTGCTGATGGATATAACTCGCTTTTGAATTCAGCTTATCAGGCAACTCAGTTATCGACCTAAGCTTCTACAGAAAAGAATTTCTTTGAAGTGAATGTCTCACAATCGTTTCAAACACATCTGCAACGTACTTCTTCGGTTCGCCAATATGTAGGAAAGATAACAGGCTGATTCTGCAGGTGCAACGGAGGCTAACTAGGAATGAGCCTTAAGCCCGACTGACCTGAACACTTTAAAAATAACAATCATAACAAAAATAACACGAGCTACAAGACGTGCGCTATTTGTGGACGCAAAGTCTAACCCGGTGTAGCATGTATACTTCTGAGCTACTGTTCTAGCCTTCTCTGAAAGATCCAGAGACTCATCTTGGCGAGGCTGCTACAGCTGTCCTGTACTACCAGCTGAAAGCTGATTTCCTCATAATCGATGAACTGC
>JAHFOH010000183.1 GCA_023266955.1 Nitrososphaerota archaeon | reverse complement strand
AGTCTGCCTTAGAAGCCAATCAGCACCACTACTCAGCTAACAACTATGACGAATGCAGCGAATCCTGTTTCCAACACGACTTATGATTCGAGTCCGATGGGGTAGTTAAAAAATTGAACGCCTGGGAATCGCTCTACGTGAACCAAGTAAGACAGAAATAACCCAGCTTCAGCCTCTGAAACATCTGCAATCACGTAGAATTTGTTGATCTAGTTGGCCTCACAGCCGGCAATAGAAGCTCATCATCTACAGAAAGTGTACAACACCAGTAGAGGAATCGTTAGGCGTACTAGGCAAGAGATAGTTGCAGTGAAAGATGTCTCCTTCTCCGTTCAGAGGGGGGAGTTGTTCGGCCTAGTTGGTCCAAATGGTGCCGGAAAAACTACCACAGTGAAGATGCTGAGCACAATGCTCATTCCCAACTCTGGCAACGCGAGTGTACTGGGGTTCGATATTGAAAAGGACACGAAGAAGATTAGAGAGAGGATCGGGATAGTTCTGGGCGGTGAGAGAGGCCTCTACACTCGAGTTAGCGCTATAGACAACCTACGCTACTTCGGGGACCTCTATGGTGTTCCACCTGCTACGAGGAACAAACGAATCAAGGAGCTCTTGGACCTCGTGGGTCTATCCGATAGGGCGAAAGACAGAGTTGAAAGTTACTCGCGCGGCATGAAGCAAAGGCTACACTTGGCTAAAGGTCTCATTAATGATCCTGAACTAATCTTCATGGATGAACCTACTATCGGATTAGACCCTGAAATGGCCAGAGACACACGGAATATGATAAAAGACCTATCAAAAGCTGGAAAGACCATCTTCCTCACTACTCATTACATGTTTGAGGCCGACGAGCTCTGTGACAGGGTAGCCGTGATTAGGAGTGGAGAAATTGCTGCACTCGACACACCATCTGGGCTCAAAAAGTATGTTATGGATACGTCGGTGGTGGAGGTTGAGGGCTTTGGTATTACCGAGAGGGAGGTGTCTGATTTTAAGAAGATACCAGAAGTCATCTCGGTAAGTGCTGACCTCGAGGAGAGAAAACAGATACTTAGGATTCAGACGTCTAAAGGGTCAGAGATAATCTCCGAGGTCCAGTCTATACTCAGGAATGCCAGAATTTACGATATTAAGATAAAGGAGCCCACTCTGGAAGACGCCTATCTACGATTGGTGGCGAGCTGAGGTTATGGTTCAACCAATTCGAACACTGTACAGTTCCTTCCGAATGGCCATGCTTCTTTGGTTTGCAGATCCTCAATGGGTAATTCCCAACGTGATTGCTCCGTTCGTCTTTACTGTAGTAGCCCTCACGCTATTCAAAACTGTTACCGGGCCGTTTGCCCTGTATGCAATACTCGGTGGCGGAATGATGGGAATGTGGGGTAATACCCTATACGCTTCAGGGTTTGCTATAGAGGCAGAAAAATGGTGGGGGACAATAGAGCACATCTTTGCAACCCCCTCCTCTCTTCTCCACATAATCGGTGGAAGGTCTGTTTCCAACGCTCTTCTAGGACTGACGAACATGGTAGTCATTCTTCTCATCGCAGTAATTGGCTTTCAAATTCCTCTAGGAGTAGCTAATCCCTTTGGTTTTGGAATCGCATTAGTCCTGACTCTCCTTTCCATATCTGCGTTGGGCTTGATCTTCGCGTCAGCATTCGTCCTAACGAGACAATCCTCAGTTCTCACCAACGGATTGGAGTTTCCGATCTACGTCGTATCCGGTTCCATGTTCCCTATAGCACTCCTTCCCTTCTGGACTCATCCATTTGCTCTGTCACTCGCGCCGACATGGGGGATAGAAGCTCTACGATATGCTTCTTCCCACTCGGAGCTAGCCATTACTTTCTGGTCGAATATTGCTGTCGTGACTGCTATGTCAATTGCCTACGTTCTTATCGCAAGCCTGCTTTTCAAAAAAGTCGAGATTAGAGCTAGAATGCAAGGGACAATGGCACTTGTCTAACGGGTGATGTGTTCTGGGTCGTTTGAGAATTTTCGTCAGTAACGCTCTATTCTCTTACAAGGCCCAATTCCAATGGCTGAATCCTCCGATGTGGTTGACGATGAAGCTGGTGCTCTCCCTCTCCCAAATGGCGTTCTTCGTCTTTGTTGGCAAGTTCATTCGAGGCGAAGCCATCATCCCATATATTGCTGTAGGCAATGCACTTCAGGTATTATCTTGGAATGCCGTCTTCTCCGTGATTAACATTACCGGTCACGACAAATGGGACGGTACCCTCAGCTATCTCTTGGCCACTCCCGCTAGTCGATTCCCCCTCTTCCTAGGCAGAGCTATGATGCACGTTCTGGACGGGATGCTCAGCGTCGCGATCGGATTCGCCTTCGCTGGATACTTCTTCGGAGTAGACTTCAGCAGCACAAACTTCGTAACGTTGGTCGTGATTGTTGCCTTAACCTCCTTCCTCATGACGGGCTTTGGTCTAATGATAGGTAGCTTCTCGTTTTATTTCAGAAACCCCATAGTCTTTGCGAACATATTCCTCTTCATCTTGCTGATCTTCTGTGGAGTTAACTTCCCTGTAAAAGACCTTCCCACATTCCTTCAGCCAATCTCGTACATATTTCCGCTCACCTATGGAATAGATGCTGCACGCCAAGCAGTAGCTGGAGCATCGATCCTCCAGGTTTCAACCCTCTTAACCTATGAACTAGCAACGGGTTTAGCAGCGGTGGTAATAGGATACTTCACCTTCATCCAGTTCGAGCTTCTGGCTCGAAGAACAGGGAAACTCGAGGAAATCTAACTTCTAGCCAATCTTCGTATCCTATCGAGGTCTATGTCGTGGTCTCCACGTTCGTCAGTAGGAGTTTCCAATATTAAGGGAAGGTTTCTCAATACAGGATGATGCAGAACAGCCTTGAATCCTCTCTCACCTATTTCACCCATTCCTACGTGCTCATGCCTATCCAATCCTGATCCTAGTTCACCCCTCGAATCATTAAGATGAACGACCCTTAGAAGTTCGAGACCAATAGTCTCATCGAATTTTCTCAGGGTTTGATTCAATGTGGTTTCGTCTCTGAGATCGTATCCTGCTGCGAACGCGTGGCAAGTGTCGAAGCAGATGCCCACTCTGCTTTTCTGTCGAATTTCAACGTAGATTTTTCTTACGTCTTCAAAGGATGATCCCATGCTGTTCTTCTGTCCAGCCATAATCTCAAGTAGGAGCATGACCCGATTCCTCACGGCGGATAGAGCTGTGTTGCAGCCGTCTACGAGTCTCTTCAGACCCACCTCCTTTCCCGCGCCTAAATGACTACCAAGGTGCATAACCAAGTAAGGAACCTTTAGTCTTCCGCATCTCTCG
>JAHFOH010000182.1 GCA_023266955.1 Nitrososphaerota archaeon | reverse complement strand
ACCGCGGCTGCGATCTTAGGAGCGCTTCTAGGAAAAATGAGGATAGTCAGAGTTTCGAAGAACTTCATAACCATCTGCGACAAGTACGTAAAGACACCTGACAAAGCTGACATATTGCACGCTGCAACTTGCCTGCAGACTGTAGCCACTTTGATAACTAATGACCGACACTTCGACAAAATTCGAGATGCCCGTATAATCAATGTTTGGAGCATTTTTTAGGCCGTAAATGCTTGAGAATGCAAATAAAAGTTAGCTAAGTAGACGGCTCACCTCGTAGCGCCAGTGCTTCCTACAATTGTCACGAGACTACGGAAAGCTCAAATCAAATTTAAACCTCTTTGGTCGACTGGGGCTGGAAAGGGAGCTAGTAGCCGAGATTTGCAAGACGTTGATTGATCGCGTAATCGACCCTACATTCATTGTTCACTCCATCCGGAGCCACAGGGTCAACAATCACGTCGTAGCCTAAAGACTAGGAACCTTTGACGACTCTGTTAACGAGCTAAAAAGGCACTTTGACCCAGCTGAAACGCGCACAACCAGAGCACTTTAGGTTCGTTGCTGTTCATAAAGCGGCTGATATATGAGCGAACAGCGTGATTTGGCATTGAATTGGGAGGGCAAGCGTGCTAGTTTCTTTCTTGCGGTAGCTGTTGGTTCCGTAATAACGTACACGCTTTTTGGTCTGAAAGACGTGCTATTCGGCAAGTTTGAACTTTCGCCTTCGGGAGACTTGGTTTTCTATTATCGACTCTTATGGACTTTTACCGCTCCGCTAAATAACGAACCCCTAGTCTTCTCTCTAGCAATACCCGGAGCGTTTCTTGCTGCAGTTTTAGCTGGTGGCGGACGCATCGGAGTTCTAGCCGGAGGTATAGCTGGGCTTTTAGGTTCTCTGGAATTGTTACCGCTCATCGTATCCGCAAATTGTGCTGTTGTTTGCTATTCGCTCTCTGAATTCCTATTGTACGTGCTGCTGTTGAGCCTCTGGTTACCCGCTCTTGCGGTAGGACTTGTGGCAGGAGCATTAGGAGCGTATCTTCGGAGGAGTACGGGCGCACGTTCAACTAATCTAGTTTGGCGTGTGAGTCAAATTTCGATGATTCTCCTAGTATCGGCCAACATATATCATGCATACACGTTCTCTTCAACTGCGGACCCAAGATGCGGTATAACGTGCAATATACGAGTAGAGATTAGTAATGTTCAACTATCGTCGACTGGCTTCTTCAAAATGGAGATCAAAAATGATGGCAATATTCTAATTAGAGAAGCCGAATGCACCATCTCGGGAGGTCTTCAATGTCCGCCAATCTCCTTGCAGGCACTTCTGGAGGTTGGACGGACATTGATTGTGGAAGGTTCTACGGGCATCACAACTCCTATAGTAGGTCAGACCTACACTATCACAATCACTGTCTCAAATCCCGGGTTTGGTTCCTACATGACATCTATCAAAGTCCTAGCCACAGCCCCCCTTACAAGATGAAAAATCTTCAGGCATTAGCGGTTCGCCCAGCATCCTTTTGAGCGAGATTCTATCTTACAACACCATCAAGGTGCATCTTCCACTTGGACCCCGTCGCATTTTTAGGAGCTTGGAATGGCACTTATGTAGAAACTTCCCCTCCGAATTAATACGTCTTCCCGAAAGATCTCTTTTTTGTTACCCTTGATTTTACCTTCTATCCACTATTTGCTGCCCTAATCAATTGTTACTGCGCTCATAAAAAATCTACGCCGTACTTTGAAGGATTCTGAAAAATAGTGCAGGAAGGTACGCTCCATCTCCATAGACACGGTGTTCTAAACTGTAACATTATAAGGGAACCATAGCGACATTTGTCTACCGTGCCATCGTTCGGGCTGACACGCAGATCCAAGGTTGCCCTCGCAATAGCCGGAATATTCGCTTTAGGGCTAGGAGTAAATTGGCTGACTTCTCCGGCGACGCCGGTAGGACTCTTTTTCAGTACTGCGGGCGCCATTAGCAGTCCCCTTGTCCCAACCCCATTGCAGCCGCTGACGGAAGTTAGCTCTGTAAGATCCGATCTGACTGCTTCGACCATCGGCCAATCGACCTCGTCTCTAACATCGATTCGAATGGAAATCTTCTCTGCGTCTCTAGCTGTGGAGGTAAAAGACGTGAAGGCTGCACTTACCCAAGTAAGTAGCTTAGCTCAGCAATTCGGAGGATTTGTAGCCGGAACTTCAGCTTCAGTCTTCGGCGAGAACGAAGTTGCGACAATCATCATAAAGGTGCCGAGGGAGAACTTCTTACAAGTAGTAAATGCAGTACAATCGATAGGTAACGTGAAGAACCTTGAAACAAGAAGTGACGATGTCACTGACCAGTTCATAGACCTCAAGGCGAGGAGGGATAACCTGCAGAATGGAGAGCAGAGGCTTCAGGAGATTCTCAAGCTTGGTAACACTGTCGGGGATGTATTGAAAGTTGAAACAGAACTCGAGAGAGTACGGGGCGAGATAGAAAGTCTGACGGGAAAGCTGAACTTCCTCGAGAAGAACGTGGAAATGTCCTCCATAATGGTGACCCTCAACAAAGAGGGTGTGGCGAAACCTCCTGAATTTGATTGGACGGAGCCGTTCAGGACTGGTTTCGGGTTCTTCTACGGTGTCATAAGGGGATTGGTCATTTCAGGCTTTGTTATAGCTCCCTTCGCCGTGATTGGAACCCCAGCATACATAGTATACAAGTACCGTAGAGGCAAGAATCCTAAGCTGGAGAGCACGACAGCTAAGTCAGTCTAGCGTCAGACTCTATCTGTCGAGGCTTGGCTTTCTGTAGCCTCTTTCGTAGTATTGAAACACATTTTTGCTTGACTGTTGGTGATTTTCAATGAGAGAAATGGAAGAACAATACTAGATACAGTTTAACCCTCCCTGCTGAAAATTCCAAAACCAAAGACAGCAAGCAGACTTGCCTTAATTGATAACTTCCAGCAAGAAGCTATCTAGCACAACTCCCACTTCATCCAGAGAGGCAAGGAGAATCCGGTGTTTTACAACACGCTGGACTAGCCGTTAGCAAACGATAGCAACCAACATACCAGTTGCTATCGGTTAGTAGCCAATTCTGCTGAAACAATTCATCCAATATAACAGCTGAACTACTCAAAATGCCCTTTCAGATTAACAGATGAATACAGGATGCTCATCTTCCACGCCATTTCTTCAAGAAAATGCATCACTGATTCGACCCCCCCGGGGTCCTTTCCGCACACACAAAATTGCAGCTTAATCAAGATGCGATATTCGCTTTAGACCATATTCGTCAGATGAGGTCAAGTGACTGGATCGCCTGGAACTCTTTCGCTTCTATGAGTTGCACAT
>JAHFOH010000181.1 GCA_023266955.1 Nitrososphaerota archaeon | reverse complement strand
GACCGCTCGCACCAGTAATTAGTATCTTCAATTGAATGTCTTTGTCCACGGTGTGGGATCCAAGACATCGTCGGTCGCCAGAGGGCTCCACCACGATTCGTTCTTGAGATACCACTCCACAGTTTTAGCTAGCGCTTGATCGAATGCATGTCGGGGGCTCCATCCCATTTCCCTTCGTATCTTAGAGGAGTTGAGGCTGTATCGGAAATCATGTCCAGGTCTATCTTGAACGAGGGCTATCAATTTTGGTGACTTTCCAATGAACGCTAGGATGGAGCTAGCTACTTCTAAATTCGAGAACTCGTTGCCGGCCGAGACGTTGTATATTTCGCCTTCCCTGCCTTTATTCAAAATTAGATCTAGAGCTTCGCAGTGGTCTATGACGTAAAGCCAATCCCTGATGTTTTTCCCCGTTCCGTAGAGTGGGACCGGCAGGTTGCGAATAGCGCGTATGATTACTTTGGGGATTAGTTTTTCTGGAAACTGGTACGGACCGAAGTTGTTTGTGGATCTCGATATTATGGACCTGAGCCCGTATGTCTTCCAATATGAGAGCACGAACATGTCGGCTGCAGCCTTTGATGCCGCGTAGGGATTCGAGGGGTTAAGTCGATCCTCTTCAGTGTAGGAAGCATCATTAGCCGCGCCATAGACTTCATCAGTCGAAACCTGAACGAATCCTCTGATATCGTGCTTTCTGGCCATTTCAAGCAGAGCGAAAGTACCATATACGTTACTATACAAAAAAGGGGAGGGTACAACGATGCTTCTGTCTACGTGGGTTTCAGCCGCAAAGTTCACTACAGCATCTAGATCGTTGAAAAACGGCTCTAAAGTGCCTCGATCCGCGGCATCCCCCTTGACGAATCTATACCTCTTGAAGGATTCTAAGTCGACTAAATTGCTAGGATTAGCACCGTATGACATGCTATCGATGTTGATAACTTGGATCTCCTCATTTCTGGCAAGCACATACCGTATGAAGTTGCTTCCGATAAATCCTAGTCCGCCAGTTACAAGGATTCTCAATTAGTACAGATCTATCACTTGTAAGGGGGTCTGTTCCAGTCGTAAGGTAGATTGGTTCTTGGATCGATTATGGTTGGATCGTTCCATGGCCGCCTCTCCTCGTCAGGATTCTTGTAGTCGTAGAGTCTCGTCATCATGTATAGAGTAAGGGATCCTTCATTGCCTATGGTCTTGGTGCCATGCCAATAGAACCCTGGGATCCTCACGACTTGGAACCTTTCAGCGCTCGCTATGATCTCATCTAGATGTCCCCTTGTTTCGGAGTCTTCTCGGTCGTCGTAGGCGCAGATTTTCATTGTGCCTTTCAATACAACTATGTAATCCGCCTGACCTCGAGTGTGCCGGTGCCAGGCCCTGACTATTCCTGGGTAGCTCGAGGAGAGGTTGATCTGGAGTATCGTGTCTTCACCTAGAAGATCCTTCCAGTCCTCTCTTAGCAACTCGGCAAAGAACCCTCGCTCATCTGGGATCTTATTGATGATGTGGATCTTCACGCCCGGGAGCATTGTTCTCCCTAGCACCTCCTGATTCCGCACTTCATTGGGTTTTGAAGATGAACATCGTACGCTCGCGTAACTCCTTCACGAGTGAACATCGAACTCTCAGACGAGGATGAGCTTCTCGATGTCAACCGGCCCTTCTGCTTGATCGACAAAGAAAAAGTATTGAATGTCCTGAAGACCAGCTCCCTGATATGGCTTCGTGTTCATGAAGGTGATTGTGTGGTATCCTCTCGCCGTTTCTGAGCTTCCTAGGAGCGTATGTTTCCAAGCTCGCTCCGAGGACAGTGGTTGAAACCCAGTGGACCAAGGGCCATCATCTATCCTATACCTTAGCGTACCTCTGTCGCTTCCCCATAGGACGTTAGCGAAGATGAAGTAGGAAACCCCCTTGGGTACAAAGAAGGTGTACGAAATGGTCGCGTTCGGCCTCTCAGGAATAGTGTTGTCGGGTGTTTTGGCAAAGGGATCGCTGAATACCCATAAGCCTAAGTGGTCGTCATGGACTTTCCACTCAGTGAATGAGAGGAACCTACGTCCTGCTTCGAAGTCAAGTTTGTCTCCGATCTTAAAGGCGATTCGATAACCTTTGTCAAAAAAGGTACCCCCGAATTTAGAATCCTGATTTAGGAGCAGTAAGAGTCCTCTTTCAAATGACATTGCTTTCCAGTTACTGCGACTGAGCAAGTCCCTCAATCCTTCACGGTATAGGAGGTTATTTGCGCTCGCATGTGACACATCGGTCAAGACGAAGTCAGCGGTTGTGTTGCTAGCCATCCAAGACGGAGAGCCGTCAAACCAGAAAATCTCCCACTGGTGTCTCGCAGACAACATTGGCAAGAGTCGAAAATCCGCAGCGACTCTCGCTCCAGTAGGTACTTCCATGAAAATTCTTGAAATCGCATCCTCGCTGGAGACCTGCGGACGATCAAGCAAACCCCCTGCTACTGCGGTCAGAGGTGATCCGTCTCTAAAGACGTTTGCCGATAGAGTCAATAGTATGAAAGCAGCAGGTAGGAAATAGAGTGCTGTTTTTCGTAGGTGTGGTTCGCTTAACTTGACGTATGTCAGGCTAAAAACGAGTAGTTCTATAGCTCTTTGAGCAAGCGGTTGGAGTCTCCTTAGGCTAAATACTGCTGCAAAGAAGATTATCGCAATGATAGGCGTTGAGTAATGGCTGTAATAGATGCTATGTTCGGGACCAGCGCCGGCAGACAGAATGTTTTCTAGCAAGATAGGAAGAGAAATGAGCATTACCACAGGGCTTAACAAGGAAGTGAAAGCTACAGGTCCAAACAGATCGACTAGATAAGACCCGTTAATAGGCGCAAAAGCAACCTTTAGGATACCTTGCGGACCGGAAACCAGATAAGCAAAACGCCCAATGTTGAAAAAAGGAGCCCCTTGGCTTAAGTAGGGCATTACAACCCAGAAGACGACTGCAAAATATACCGTGCCTATGGCCATGGGCGGTAGGAACCATTTTTTTCCTCTTTTCAGCAACAAAGCGTAGATGCCAAACATGATTACCATAAGTGCAATGTCTTCTCGAATCAAAAGCAAGAGGCAGGTGGATGCTAGAAAACTCTTGTGCCTCTTCTTCTGGAAAAAGTAAATTGCCGACAAGATAAAGACTGGAGCAAAGGAAACTTCATGAAAGGTATCCAGATTGGCGTACTGCAGCGCTGGGAACAAAAGGTAACTTGAGGACACTAGGATTGCCGCAACCTTGCTCTGTAGATGATCTTTGGCCAGCACAAATAATGGCACTGCACCGAAAGAGAGAGCAAGACTCTCAAGAAAGAAGAGAGAGGGAGCATGGGGGTATAAACCATAGAATGGAACGAACAAGAGCAGCAGGGGAGACATAT
>JAHFOH010000042.1 GCA_023266955.1 Nitrososphaerota archaeon | reverse complement strand
AGGAAGCCGCCTCCTGCACCAATCAATGTCCCGTAGATAGCTACCAAGAAGCCAATCGGAATCAGTATTAGTTCAATAACCAAGCGCTCTTAGAGTCCTCGCGGCAAAGCATTTAGAACTTCACTTATGAGTGCGTTACTGTCATTATACGCGAGTATGCTATCTAGACGAAGTTATATGTGGCGTGACGGCAGACCTCTTCGTAGACTTATTCCGCAGAAAATTTCTTCCATTTTTTCATTTTTTCGAAGAATTAATCGCCTTATTGGGTGAGCTGGGAGCACGCTAGACGATGCGGCAGTGCGGTTGTGAGGCGGAACTTGAGCCGTTGACACCGTTATAAACGGAATTTGAAGGTGATTACAAAAGCTTGGCAACTGTGAAGCCCTCACTCGATTCAACTGAGATTCTGAAAAAACTGTGTGGTTCAGATGATCAGTTGCTCAATGTGGTGATGTTCGTTATAATGATAGACCCTTCAAGACAGATACCGCAGCTTGGCGGAGAAGATGCAATCATAAAGAGAACCCAATCCTTTGAAGAAACTTCGAATGCACTCATGGCGAGAATAAATTACGAGACTCTAGCTAGAATTTCATTTTATCGTTCACGTCAGGACGAAGCCAAAGATTATCTCGCCAGGTGCGAAAAGCTATCTGAGGGTCAAAGGCGAGAGATGTACCAGTTTATCCTGCAGAATTTTGAAAAAGTCTTTCATGTTGTGAAGCGATTCTATGCATGGACCGGCACAAAAGTTCAGTAGGACTTCTTCCTCTTGACAGCAATTCTTTAGCTCTTCTAACCATTTAAACGCAGTTCTAGATAATTAGACATCAGTGCTTAGTTGTGTCCCGAATAGTGGATAACCTCCGTCAGTTCGAGTATCCTCCTAGATTCGGGCCTGAATGGGGTTCGGGAGGGATCTTCGCCCTCAAATACCATAGAGGCGTACTCTACTTCACGCTAGCCTTTGAAGCCGAAGCCCACTTTGCCAGGAAGGATGGCGAAAAGATCTACCGATTCGACCTTTTGGGTAAAGGGCCTGGTCCACGCTCAGGAGGCGATACGTATAACGCCGTGGAAGCTGTAGATGATGAAATATACTTTGGGGGATGGGTTCACGCCCCAGCTGTATACGAGGGTAGGATTGGGAAGGGTGGCAGGATACTCTTCAACAATAAGTTTAGTCATATACACGCATATGATGTGGAGGAGGACAAGGTTAGACTGCTCTGGAGTGATACAATAGAGCATGGGACCGAGTGGGCTGGCGAGATATCTGAAATACTGTACGATCCCCTAGGTGACAGGCTAATAGTCGGTAGAGCTGATGGTCACCGCAACTTAGGCATATACTCCGTAGACAGGAGGGACGGTAAAGCGAAGCCCATCAGCGATCTTCCTGCCTTGAAAGGAACACATCATCTAGACTACGTATGCTTCGATGTTCAGAAGGATTGGAGGAAAGGTGCAGAAGCAATTCAAACTATAGACCTAGTTACTGGACGTCGCATCATTACCGACATAAGCTACGGGGAAGCATCAGTAGATGGTGGAGGGGTACGGTGGCCTGCTCCCGGGTGTGCTACCTCCGCTTACTCCCGACTTTTCTTCTTCGTAAGAGGCGGTGTGCTAGTTGGTGACCCTCTAGCCGATCTGGAGCCGCTAAGCTTCGTAAGGCTCTTTGACTTCGGTTTAAGCGGATACTCACCCTCGCGAACTATGGCTAAACCCATAGCCGGAGGCGTGTTAGTTGCTTTTAACGCCTACACACATGGTATGCTGCATCCCAGAGACGAATTTGAAAAGAAAATGCTCGAAGCGAACAACTTCATAAACGGTCCGTCTATACTCCTATACATTACGCCTCCTGCAGCACGTATAGTTGCGGCGTTGGGTGCTCGGGTTACTAGCTTCGAGAAGGTTGGCGAAACGTTGCTCGTAGCCGCTTCCACAGGAGCTAACCTAGCGGCTGACGACGCTACTCCTATGGATGTGGGCTTCAGAGACATCTCGGCTGTAAGCGTAGACAACCTCCTAACCTCCAAGCCCCCTCCCGTAGCGTTCGTAATCTTAGGCAGGCATGTCGAGGATAAAGCTTGGGGCGGCATCCCCCTCTACGGATACAGGGAGAGTATACTAGTGGTCAATTCTAACCAAGAGAATAAGCTCACGATCTACGAATATGACTTTAATTTACCGGCTGGCCGAGCTGAATCCGAAGTCTACAGCTTGAAGCAGGGGCGACAGGTGTTAAATCTATCCAGCCATCGAGGGATAATTTCCTTCAAATTCGAACAAACCGATCCAGAGGCCAAGATCAGAATGTACTTAGAGTAAGTTTTCGATTTAAGAAAAAATTCGTCCCAGAGACAGCAGTTTCATATCAAGCCTCGCGGGTCTGTCTATTCTGGTACGAGGAATATTTCAGGGACTGAACATAATGGTCAGCTATTCGAAAAAGATTGGTTTAAATGGAATATTGCATCAGAGTGAAACTGCATGTTGCAAGTAACTCGCTTTCTCAGAGATTTTTTCCCGCAGTCTACGAGTCTCCTCATCGCCCTGGTGCTTTTGACCATCTCTCTAGCTTTGATCTTCGCCGGTCGTAGAATCATTAAGACCTTGGTCTTCATTGTAACTGGACTTGTTGGAGCGGCCATCGGGATATTCTTAGGAGGACTCTCCTTCGGCCTGGTTGGTGGCATATTAGGAGGCGTAGGTGGTTTCATTTTAGGAGGACTGCTTGGCTTTGTACTTCTTCACGTTGGAATAGGACTGTCTCTGGGCTTTCTCGGATACTCAATTGCTCGCATCTACACCCACAGTCTTCTTCTTACGTTGATAGCTGGCGTGGTGCTCTTCATAATTGGCGTTGTTCTTACTTACAAGATTTTGGAGTTGGCCTCAGCCATACTTGGGGGTTTGATTCTACTTGGAGTTCTTAGCTTCTTTGGTCTACCAGCAGTGCTTGCGATAGGTATAGCTGCAGTTCTAACTATACTGGGCTTCTTCCTTCAAAACCGACGCAGAGCTGTTCAAGCTCCAAAGCAATGACCTGATCCATATTCATTCTGTAAGTCAAGGGAAGTTGACCACAGGTACTTAGGCTCACTTTCATCCTCGGATCAGTGATTCGGCCTTCGACTTCCACTCCTTAGAAGTGAAAAGTTTGCCGTTATGGACAAAGTAGATTTCGTCCAGGCAGCTTCCACAGTAGTACATGGAAACTTTCATACTAGTTCTCTCAACATACCTCTTTGTCAGTCTTTCATTCAAAATCAATGGTGAAGAACACTTAGGACATTTTTCAGCTCGTTTCATTCTAACTTCTCATGTTTGATACTTTATGTGTCGCTCAACTGATTCACGATGTCTCCTCGAAGGTCTTTCAGCTAACAGCCTCTTAATTCTGTTAGAGATGTTGTCATATATTACAGGGAGATCCCAGCCAATCTCAGTGTAAGAGTAGTTCCTAGACGGTGTGCTCAGAACAACTTTGACTTCGTATCTCCTTCGCTCCCCCCTCTCCTTTACCTTAATTACTGATCTTGCTTCTTGAATTTCTGGGTAGCCCTTCTTGAGAAGTTTCACAACTCTGCGAAACTTATCCTTAGCAGTTTCTGCTTCAAAGGGATCTTGAGGAAGGCCGATAATGTAGGCTGGGACCCCTGCTTCTGCTTCCTTCTCAGCTAAGAGCTTCACAAGGTCCCTATGGGTAATGATTCCCTGAACCTCATCCCACATTGTAACTACTGAATAGGTTGAACCTAGACCGACGATTTTTCCAACGACTTGACCTAGATCTTCATTGACATCTGAAGTAACCACGTTTGGTTCCATCAGGCGATTTACATCATAGTCAAGCCTAACTTGCTTTTCAGCGCCTAATGCTCCCCTTTCAACCGTCACTGCCGGAAGCATGTTGAATACGATCAGACTTGACGTGATGATTCCGGACAGCTTCTTGTCCTTGAGGATAGGAAGATGGTCTATTCTTCTACGAATCATCACACTCCTAGCCTTAGATACGCTATCATCATGCTCCAGCACAATGGGTTCGGCAGTCATCAAGTTCTGCGCTTTGATTTTAGGTAGAGCGTTCTTCTGCATGAAACGAATAGCCGAGAGCGATGTGACTGCCCCTGTGAGTTCTTTGTCGTCGAGCACGGGAAGAGATCTAATTCTGTACTCTGTCATGATTCTGGCTGCGTCGCCCAGCGTTGAGTTAATTGAAAGGGTTGGCACGTAGTTCATTATCGTAGAATTTTTGGTCTCCTCTATCTTCGAGACTCTGAGAATATCCCTCGTCGTGATCATCCCAACTCTACTTGGTAGAAGAATGAACACCTCGTAGAGTCCTGAATCCCTCAACATGCCAATGGTCTTAGAGACTGATGCATTGGGTGGGACCGTGAGGACGTCTGTCATGAGGGCGCCAACCGGCAGACGCCCGATGGTCTCCATCAGAGCATCCAACAGCCAGTAGCCCAGACTGTTTAAAGATTCTTGCGTTTTGCAGATGAAGAAATCGTCGAAATAGCGGCGGTCATATCCCATTTCAGCGGCCTAAACACCTTCGAAGAGACATACAGACAAAAGGAAGAATTGATCAAACCATTAGTGGAGAATGAAGTAGAACAGTCAAATGAAATCGAACAGACGCTAGGCTTGCTCCCTCACTATTACAGAATAATGGCGAAAGACCCGGAGAATTTACAGATCATCTGGAACAGGGAGTAAGTCACTATGCTCGAGGGCAAGCTGAGCAGAAAGGAAAAGGAGTTCTTGGAATTCGCCACTTCCATAGTTAATGGAGCCTTTGATTCAGCTAAGCTACATTTGGAATTGCTGAGGAGAATGGGAGCGGATGACGAAGAGATTTTCGAATGCGTAACAGTTGTTGCGGCTTTCATGAAGAACACGAATTTTACAACAGGTCTTCAGCTGGATGTTCCGCAACCAGAGTGGTTTGCAGGTTTAGCGCAGAAATAGAAGAATGAGCGTTAACACGGAGGAAGTAGGAGCCATGCCTACAGAGAGTGGTAAGGTTCCTGCTGTTTCGATTCAACAGGCATTGAAAAAGGCTCAAGCAAACATCCTAAGAGCAATTGACACCCTAGGATAGCCTCTCTCCCTTTTCTTTATATTAGATGATTGCAAAAGGAGCCAGAGTGAGACCCTGAAGCTCAGTCGTTCGCTTCTGCTAATCTTACTTGTGCTGATTCTTTCATTCCGACCTGTCCACGCTCAAAGACAGCGTCAGTCCCAAACTGTGGTAGTACCTTACGACGGAATGACCCTCTCCTACCGCACTACCACGACACGAAGTTTGGCCGGACAGGAATCTGAGACGACGGATTTCTTCACAATATCATACCATCATCTCCTCAAATCAATGTTTCGTGTTGACATAAGGACTAACTCATCAGAAGAGATGCTTGAACTTGACGCGGATACGAGAAGGTACGTATCGGAGCGTTCACCTGGCGACTACATCGGGCACTGGATCCCAACGAACCTACATGTAGGAGATTCCATAACTTTGAATCCCAGTCTTCAGTATACCGTGCATTCCGCCAATGACACACTTCGGCTTGTTGACGTAGAGGGTGGTATAGGCGTCAGGGCATTCAGACTCTTAGCTGGGTTCACCATTACTGATCCACTGGGAGTAAAATGGGATGTCTCGATCACGCGTCATTATGAAGCTCTAACAGGACTTTGGATTGGTAGTGTTCTAAATGCAACTGTATTTTTTGGGACGTTGAATGGTACGCTGAAACAGGAGGTTGTCCTTGTGGGGAACGGTATTGACACTGATGGCGATAGCTTGACTGATCTTAAGGAGCTATTTGTCACCCATAGCAATCCAGTCTTAGTCGACACAGACAATGACTTCTGGAATGATGTCTTAGATCCTCTACCTACCAACGGCCTGATTCCCAATACGTTACTCGTGGCCCTAGTATTATCGGCAGCAATAGCCGTGATACTGATACTAAAGTGGTCAGGAAGAACGGGAGAAACCGAAGTCCAAGAATCTCAAAGTACCACTTTTCAGTAATCTCATGGATCAATAGAAAGATACCCTTTAGGTGAGGGGTTTTCGCGTGCTTCATCCTGCTTCTGCTGTGATTCTAAACGGCTTTCAGGTGAACTTGAGTTCAGTTTGAAATTGACTTTTTAAGCCCAGAAAATTGCAACAGGGTTGAAAATGTACAGCGAGCGGCTGAAATCAGAGTTATCCAAGAGTCGTGCCGAAGTTGGTGATTTGCTTAGAATTACGAAGCCACGGGTCATCTATGAGGGGGTACTTATGCCAAAGACCATTCTGAGTAGCTCCTCAGCACTCACCTTGAAGCTTGCAAGCGGATACAACGTAAGTATCGAATATGAAGAAGCCATGAGAATCGAAGTTTTGAGTAAGGGCAAACCTGTGGAATTCGTTCCAGCAGAAAGCCTGCCAGAAAAGGATCCGACAAAACCATCCGTGGTCATATTGGGTAGTGGCGGCACCATCGGCAGCAGAGTGGAATATTTGCTGGGCTCAGTCTATCCTGCCTTCTCGCCTCAAGACTTAGTGCTTGCAGTTCCTGAGCTAAAGCAACTCGCAAATATTGAAGGCAGGAAGATTTTCGACCTTTTTTCAAACGATGTGACGGTTGAGCATTGGAAGATATTGTGTCAGGAAGTTCAGAAGGAGGTTAGAAACGGAGTTGACGGAGTGATACTGACCCATGGAACTGACACCATGTGCTATACTGCAGCCGCACTGAGCTTCATGTTGAGAAATCTACCCGCCCCAGTTGTAATGGTTGGTTCCCAACGAAGCAGTGACAGGGGAAGCAGCGATAACTACGTCAACTTAATGTGCTCAGTGTTAACTGCCTGCAACTCAGATATCGCTGAAGTAACGGTCTGCATGCACGGGACTGAGGGAGATGAATTCTGCTACGTTCATCAGGCTACCAAATGTAGGAAGATGCACGCGTCAAGGAGAGACGCCTTCAGAAGCATTAACACCCTCCCCTTCGCTAAAGTATGGTATCGAGAAAGAAGTATAGAGTATCTTAGAGATGATTACCACAAACGTGGGCAAGGAGAATTCTACTTGGATACAAAGATGAATCCCAATGTCCTCATGCTGTACGAGCACCCGAACCTCCGGCCTGAAATCATCAATAGGTTAGCCAACGAAATAGACGGTTTAGTAATGGTCGCAACGGGATTAGGACACGTGCATACTAATCACTTTAACGATCCGTTGGGTGTGAGCATACAAGAGGCGTTGGAGAATCTAATCAAGTCTGGTATACCCGTCGTTTTTGCTCCCCAGACGCTGTACGGCAGGTTAAATCTGAATGTCTATGCCAGTGGACGAAAACTGAGGGCCATAGGTGTAATCGGCGACGGAGCTGACTGGTTGCCTGAAACTGCCTACATCAAGCTAATGTGGGTTCTTGGGCACACAAAAGAGATGGATGAGATTACAAAAATGATGATGACCAATTTGGCAGGCGAGATTTCGGACAGAACCATAAACGAGACTTACTTAGCATAAAGAAATTGAGAGCCCGCTCCACTGGACAACGGGAAGAACGCCAACAAGCCTTCAAGTGCGGGCTGGAGATCCACATTCAGCTCGATACTAGACGAAAGCTGTTCTGTGGTTGCGCTACGACGATGGCGGAAAAGGAGCCAACTGGGGTAGTGGTGAGAAAGCAGCATCCTGTAGCCAGTGAATTGGGTGAAATAGATGTAGCTGCCCAGTACGAATTCCTCAGGGACAGAGTCTTCCACTACCAAGTCTTTAGAAATGAAACATGTCTAGTCGACTTAGATGAGGAGCCGCCTCATCCTGTTAATCCTGAGGCCCTACAAATAGCTCTTCAGATAGCGATGCTGCTGAACTGCGACATCCCCCCGGAAGTCCATGTGATGAGGAAGACTGTCATAGATGGTAGCAATACCGCAGGGTTTCAGAGAACAATGGTGGTGGGGACGAGCGGTTTCCTATCATTCAAGGATAGGGAAGTGCCGATAAGCTATCTTACACTTGAGGAGGATGCCGCAGGAATAATAAGGGAAGAGGATGGAATAGTAACCTACCGTCTCAACCGTCTTGGAGTGCCTCTGGTTGAGATAGGCACTGGTCTCCTCGAAGGATATTCTCCAGAAGATGTCCAAGAGATTGCCTACACGATAGGCATCATTTCTAAGTCCACTGGAAGAGTAAAGAGGGGCATCGGCACCATCAGGCAGGACGTCAACATCAGCGTCAGACCAGAAGGGAGAGTTGAACTCAAAGGTGTACAAGACCTTGGGGTGCTTTCTAAAGTAATTCGCACTGAAGTGCAGAGACAACTCGGCTTGGATACTGTTAAGCATGAAACAAGAGCAATCAGACCTGATGGAACATCGGAGTTTCTTCGACCCCTCCCCGGCTCAGCTAGAATGTATCCTGAAACAGACCTTCCACCCATAGTCTTAGGAAAGGACTTTCTGGCTAAAATTCGGCGTGAACTGCCGGAATCTTGGACGAAGAAGTTGGAAAGATTCGCCAGGGAGTTGAAGCTCTCGGATCAACTCGCCAGACAGATCCTCCGTTCAGATTACCTTAGTTTATTTGAAAAAATTGTGAATTCCGTGGATGTAGAACCTTCTGTAGTTGCCAGCGCATTTCTCTCGACCTTAAAGGATCTGGAGAAGAGGTCTGGTGTGAAAGTCGAGAATCTAACCGACCAGCATTTCGAAGATCTATTCAAGCTGCTGGCGGAAAAGACCATATTGAAGGAGGCACTCCCTGAAATCTTGAAGGATGCAGCCGAAAGACCAGACCAAAGAATCTACGATGTAGTGAAGAGCCTGAACCTAGGATTACTCACTGAATCGGAGTTACGGGAGATCGTATCTCGAGTACTAAAGAAGGAGCACGCAAGCGCAGAAAAAGCGGTTGGTTTGGTGATGAGTCAGGTTAGGGGTAGGGCTGATCCTCAGATGGTAATCGCCTTAGTGAAAGAGATGAGTAAATCATACCGTTAGTATAGTTCTGAAAAAAGAATTCTTTTTTTCAATTTGTTTATGCCTTGTTCGAGTGGTCTCCTAGGTTTTGTTTAACGTAGAGCACGCTTATAGCTTGCCAAGACTTCCTTTGGGTTCAGCTTGAAGTGGATTACTCGAGAAAGAGCGAAGGTGGACAGAATAGCGTGTCCATGGTTAATCCGGAGGTTTATTGATCCCGAGGCTGAGTTTCTCTTCGTACCTGCTGAGAAGGTACTGGAAGTTGCCAAGAACGTAGGAGCCATCCCTTTTGACGTTCCAGGAGTTGAGCTTGGGCATCATGACGGCAGGGTTAGCTTCGATGCCTTCATTGAAAAGTACAAGCTCGATAAAGACGCGGCGCTCGTTGAATTAGCTAAGATAGTTAGGGGGGCTGACGCCCATAAACCTGACCTGTCGCTTGAGTCAGCGGGTTTAGATGCTATAGCTGAGGGGTTCCGACAGATAAGCAAGGATGATTTTGACAATATGAGCAAGCAATTCCATGTCTATGATGCCCTCTACGCATACTGTAGGTGGAAGCTGGGTAAACAAGGGAGAGTCTAAGATCGAAATAAGGGGCCTAACTATTCCTGAGGTTTGTCCTCACATAAATTCACTGCTGTGAAACCCGGCACGTGGAGTCAACACAGGTAGATAGTGATGCTAACATGGATGAGTACAGACGGGAAACTCCTCTTAGCCTCACGAATCGTACGAGCCTTCGGATACGGCTTCCTCAGCGTAATCTTAGCAATCTACCTAAAGCTACTAGGCTTCGAGGAAGTAAGAATAGGGATCATACTTACCGCGACCCTACTTAGCGGCGCAGCCTTCACGGCACTGGCAAGCGTTGCTGAGAGGAAAATTGGTCGCAGAAGAATGCTGATGCTCT
>JAHFOH010000180.1 GCA_023266955.1 Nitrososphaerota archaeon | reverse complement strand
TCGGTACCATCAATAAAAACGGCTCTCCTCACATGACGCCGATATGGTATGAGTTCGATGGCCAATACTTCTACCATACCACAAGACGAAGTCGTGTGAAGGTCAAGAACATTCTTCGGGACAATAGTGTGACTCTGCTAGTATTAGACCCGGTAGAAGAAAGCATGGTAATGGCGTCAGGCAGGGCAGAGTTGACTGATCTTGACCCTAGAGAATGGAGTAAGAGACTCGCAGTCCGTTACCTGGGGAAGATGGAGGGTTTGAGGTATTTCAACAAATACATGACGCAGTCCGACAGGGTAATTCTAAGATGGAAGCCAGCGAAAATCATAGCTGAGGGCATCTAGGAAACCTACTTCACTAGATACTTCGAAATAACTGTATCACTCAACTCGATCCCTAAACCCGGCTTCTTAGGCAACTCCAGGTAACCATTTTTGAACTTCTCAAGAGGTTTCTTCAAGATCTCGTTTCCTAATCCAGTAGGTCTATACATGAATTCGTAAGTGAGGAACAACTCTCTAGGAAGAGTCGACACGAACTGCAAGGTAGCAGCTCTACATCCTGCGCCAGACAAGCCGTTGTGAGGAGTGAAAGGAGTATTGAAAGCTTCAGCTATGGCAGCAATCTTCCTACACTCAGTTATACCTCCACATCTAGCGATATTGGGCTGAACGAAATCAACTGCCTTCTTGCTAATCAGATCTCGGTAATTGTATCTACCAAAAAGAGATTCGCTTCCGCAAATAGGGATATCTAAAGCTCTACTCACTTCAATGTACCCTTCAATATCGTCTGGAGGAACAGGTTCCTCAAACCAGAAAACTTCGTACCTTTCCAGCTTCCTTCCTATTCTGATGGCACTCTGACGGTTGAAAGCTGAGTTGGCATCAACCATCAAATCGACGTCGTAACCCACTGCATCCCTAATCGCCTTCACATTCTCAATATCAGGTTCACCCAAGCCGATCTTCAGCTTCATCTGGTCATGCCCATTAGCTACAAGCGCTCGAGCTTCCTTAGCTACATTCTCAGGCTTTCCAAAGAAAATGGATGAAGCATACGCCTTCACCTTATCACTGTGGGCTCCCCCAAGAAGCTTGTGCACAGGTAGGTTAGTGGCCTTCCCCATGATATCCCAGAGGGCGATGTCTACACCGGATATTGCCTCCACAAAATATCCTTCTGAATGCCCCCTAGTTCTCAAAGCAGCGAACATTCTCTCCCAAAGAACCTCGACAGAGAACGGATCTTCGCCTCGAACTATAGGTTTCAGAAGCTTCTCAATAATCGCTGCATGAGCTTCAGGAACCTCTCTAACAGTACACTCGCCTATACCAGTTATCCCCTCGTCAGTCGTAATTTGTACGAAGCAACTGACGTAGTGTGATCGAACGCCGGCTTTAGAGAGGCTCTCCCAGTATGGGAGGAAATGATCGGGGCTTTCACGTCCAGCTTCAGGTCTAGGAGCTCTGAGGGGAAGAGCCTTAACGTCTTTGATTTTCAATTGCTGTTGAGGGGGGCTTTCAAGAAGATAGGTTTTAACGATTCGTCTAAACTTATATGTAGACTTCGAAGTTCTCAGAAGGATAGTTTGAGTGAAGCATCCCTTCTCGAGAATGTGCGTCAGGATATTCGAATGCGGTCAGAAACTGACAGGATCTTGTCGACCGCATGGGTCCTTGTGCCTATCATAGTTGTCATAAGCATCATTGTTGCTATCATAGTTTTCGTCTTTGTCTTCCTCTTTTCATTCATCCGATTCATCACAGTAGTAGCTCGTACTCCTCCTGGAATCACCGGTCAGCCGGGACAGTTTCCCTTCCCAGGATTCTTCCCCTTCTTCTTTCCATTCTTCGGAATCCTCCTCGGCCTGGGGATAGTATCTGTAATAATCTACGCCTATCTTACATACACGTTAATCAAAAGGCGGAATACACATTTCGCGAGGCAGTGGCGTCTTACGGAAGACCTTCTCAATTTAGTGCGGAGTGTTGCCTCAAGGAAAGGAAGTAACATCGACGCCTCGGTATCTTCGATGGAGAGAACTTTTAGAGAGATGAAATTTGAAGAGGGGGAGAAGTCTGCTGTTCTTTGGACTATTCTAACGGTAATTTCTCCCATCAACATAGTAGCAGGTCTCTACGTTCTATATTTCCTAACCAGAGACTTCCACAGGCATGAGAAGAGAGAGGATAATCTGCTTGAAGACTTAGGAAGAGCCTTCAACCAGCTGAACGTTGCGATAACGACAAGACGCCAGAAGCCGATACCAGAAAGAAATTACGTACTATACGTAGTGCTCACCATCATAACATTGGGTCTCTTCGGAATCTACTGGCTTTACACACTCATCGAAGATCCTAACAACCACTTCAGAAATCACATTCAGATTGAAGACGAAATACTCTCAAAGCTATCACCTTTAGTGACTCCATCATCAGTGTAGGCGGTTAATCGGAGGATAATCATGAACTGCTGCCAATGCGAAGCTATTGAGAGAGAGTTTAACCGCAAAGCGGTGGCCAAAGAGCTCAAAGAGTATCGAAAGAAAGGCCTTGAGTGGGTCGATAAAACCACGCGGATTTTAATCGACGCGTTACAGGCACAAGGTATCAAAGGAATGACACTTCTGGACATTGGCGGAGGGATAGGGGTTATTCAACATGAATTATTGAAAGCTGGTGTCAGCAGAGCCACGCATATTGACGCCTCGTCAGCCTACGTTGAGGCGGCGAAGGAAGAGGCGGAGCGGCTAGGCCTAGCTGATCGAATAAGCCATCGCCATGGCAACTTTGTCGACCTAGCTCCGAGCATCGAGACAGCTGATATCGTCACGCTCGATAAAGTGGTTTGCTGTTATCACGATATGCAAAACCTCATAAGACTATCTTCAACGAAAGCTCATAAATTGTACGGTTTAGTCTATCCGCGCGACAACTGGTGGATTAAGATAGCACAATCCATCTTCAACTTCACAAACTGGTTGAGACGCAGCCCGTTCCGTGGCTTCGTGCATCCCACGAAAGCCGTCGATGGTTTGGTCCGTGAGAATGGCATGGAAAGGCGTTTTCACAGTAAGACCGCGTTATGGCAGATGGTTGTCTACTCTCGCTAAAACTACGCTTCTACCCTTCATCGAAAGCAAGGTCTGAAGAAAGAAGTCCTCCCTGCCTTAATCTAACGGTTCAGCGTTCTTTAATACGCCTGCGCCTCAGGAAGCGAGCGAAAGTAATTGAGGGCAATTCGAAAGTCCCCGCCTAAAAGAAATGGACTCAAGATTGAGGACGTTTTAGCTGAGGAATTGAGAAGGGAGATGTTCGTAACTCCAAGTTTGAAATTCAGATACGTGGATGACTGGGATACTGTGCTTGAGTCAGTGTATGAACTACCCATCGAATATAACGGATACACTAAGAAGGTCGGCGAGATG
>JAHFOH010000179.1 GCA_023266955.1 Nitrososphaerota archaeon | reverse complement strand
GTAGGGGGCAATCATTTCATAGGTTAAAAGGTAGTAAGGGGCAGAAGTAGCTGTTATTACAAGATCCACTTCTGAAAGCTTCTGTACCGCCTCTAGGAACTCTATGGGATGACCACCTACAATTTCTGTGAAAGCCTTCGCCCTCTCATACGTTCTGCTTGCGACGTAGATCTCCGACTGGCCCCTAGCTAGAAGAGCCTTTGCAACCGAGATGGCCATTTCCCCAGCTCCTATGAGTAACGTCTTTCGCTGCCTTAATTGCCCCAGTGTCTGCTCAGCAATCTCTACAGCAGCTGAACCAGCTGATACATTCCCTTTGTTAATCCTAGTGTAGGCACGTACCTTTGCCCCCGCCCTGATAGCCCTCTCAAAGATCAATTGACAGAGTTTACGCGCTGCATCAAATTTCTGAGCAGCTTCATACGCGTCTTTGACCTGACCCAAGATCTGATCCTCCCCAATGATCATGGACTCTAATCCAGAGGCAAGTCTGAGTAAGTGCTCTAGAGCTTCATCTCCTGCACTATGCTCGAGAAATGAAAGTAACTCTTGTTCATCAACTCCAACTTCTAGGGCCCAAGACATGGTAATTTCAGGGGAAAGTTCCGGTGACTCTGACTCACTGATGCTGAAGATTTCTACTCGGTTGCATGTCTGAATGATTACGCATTCGTCAACCCCTTCAATATCAAGGAGGCGCTTGTAGGCAGCTTGTATATCCTTGAACCTCAGTTTTTCTAGGATTGGGATCGGCGCCGTCTTGTAAGTGACGCGATGGTTGAGTATCCTCAAACTGAATGTGCAGGCTCAGCCAATGCTCTTATGTATTTTGGAGTGTTCGGTGCATGTTGCAGTAGTTCAATGCCTCATGAAATGAGACCTTCATAGAGCTGTCCGAAACATATTATATCAGAATGCTTCAGGATTCGGCACGACGGGGCCTAAAAGATGAAGCTCTCGACTTGTCTCAGGGCATCTTGGGGTGGACCAAATGACCAGTGAAGTAGGAAGAACGGAACTTGGCCAGGATACCGATATTTCTGACGAAAAAAATTTTTCCGCAGAAGTAGAGGAAAAGACAGAACTTGCACTAGATGCTAGAGAAATGGAAAGAGAAGGCAGACAATTTGTGAAATACGCCTTCTTTAAACTCGATCCGGAGTGGCGAAGGCTACCCCTCAACGATCGTACTTTAAGCCGGCATGAATTCCTCTCTGTCCTCCGGGACTTTGAGAATAAGATTACTCTCAGCTTTTACTCCCTAGTAGGAATTCGAGGAGATACTGATTTCATGATCTACGCCATGAGTGAGCGTCTAGAAGATTTTCAAGAAATGACGACTCGCCTACTATCAACAGCTCTGGGTCGTTACTTGCACATTCCATACTCATACCTAGCCATGACAAGACACTCGCAGTACATAAGACAGCACGTCCACCCAGATCAGGAGGGTGCGCAGCTTCGGAAGAAGCTTTGGAACTTCAAGTACCTCTTCGTGTATCCGTTTGTTAAGAAACGAGAGTGGTATCGCCTGCCATTCGAAGAACGTCAAAGGATGATGAAGGATCACTTTAGAATAGGTCACAAGTATCCCTCGGTGAAGATCAACACCGCTTATTCTTTCGGTCTAGACGATCAAGAATTCATGTTGTCATTTGAGACAGATTATCCGGCAGATTTCCTAGATTTAGTGATGGAATTGAGGAGTACCGAGGTAAGCCAGTATACACAGCTAGAGACTCCTATTTTCACGTGCATAGTCATGGAGCCGGAGAAGATGCTGGATTCACTAGGTTGAATGTCAGTGCTCCGAATCTAACCGGCTTCAGAAAAATGAGTTGATCCATCCTTATCTCATGGTAATGGTGTAAAGAAGGATGAGCAGAAATGACCGATTCCTCAGAGCCTGCAGACTTGAGCCAGTGGATGCGACGCCGGTCTGGTTCATGCGGCAAGCGGGTCGCTATCTTCCCGGATACCGTAGGCTGAGGGAGAAATACGATGTTCTTACCATCTGCAAAACGCCTGAGCTTTGTGCTGAGGCTACTATTTTGCCAGTCGAGCAGCTTGGCGTCGACGCTGCCATAATTTTCGCGGATATCATGCTCCCTGTAGAAGCGATGGGCATATCGTTCAGAATCGAAGAGAGCTTAGGTCCCGTAATCCAGAATCCAGTTAGTTCGATGGCAGATGTTGAATCTCTTCGTATCGTTGAACCACAGAGGGACCTTCGGTTCCTTCTTGATGGGATCCGACTCGTGAAGGAGAGACTTAATGGAAAAGTCCCTCTTATCGGCTTTGCAGGAGCACCTTTCACTTTGGCGAGCTATATCATAGAGGGCAGGCCATCAAGGGATTTCGTAAAGACGAAGAGCCTGATGTACAAAGATTCCGAAACATGGCACGAGCTGATGGAGAAATTAGCCCACATGGTTTCAGTATACCTGAGAGCGCAGATAGAAGCTGGCGTAGAAGCGGTTCAACTTTTCGACAGCTGGGTAGGATGCCTTAGCCCCCAAGACTACGAAGAGTATGCATTGCCCTATTCAAAGCAAATCTTTCGTGATCTCTCCAGCACAAATGTGCCGACTATTCATTTCGGAACCCAGACAACAACCTTACTGGAGTTGATGAAAGAAGCTGGTGGTGATGTAATCGGGGTGGACTGGCGGATTCCCATCGACGAAGCATGGAAGCGCGTAGGCGATGGAGTAGGGATTCAAGGTAATCTTGATCCCGCGGCTCTGCTGGGCAGCTTTGAACTTACTAAAACTAAAGCCGAGGACGTTCTCCGGAGGGTGTCTGGAAGAGCTGGGCACATCTTCAATCTTGGTCATGGAGTGCTCCCGAACACTCCGGTGGAAAATGTTAGTCGACTGGTGAATCTCGTTCACGAATACAAATTACGGGGGTAAATGTCGTCGACGAGATGAAGCTGGAGAGAATCGGCGTCCTTCTGATGGCTTATGGCAGTCCTGACTCCATTGATGACATTGAAGCGTATTTTACCGAGATAAGGGGAGGTGAAAAACCTAGGCCTGAGGAAGTGGAGGAGCTAAGAGAGAGGTATAGGAGGATCGGAGGACGCTCGCCTTTGTTGGAGATAACTAAGCAACAGGCAGAGGCTTTGGAAGAGTATCTGAAGGCTTGGGGTGTTGATGCGAGGGTCTACATAGGAATGAAGCACTGGCGCCCCTTCATCGAAGATGCAGTAAACGTCATGGTAAGTGACGGGATACGTCGAGCAGTAGCCGTTGCTCTAGCACCTCATTACTCAAGAATGAGTATAGGCGGGTACAAGGATGCACTAAATCATGCTACAAGTAAACTCGATGGAAGACTTAGTTTATCCTTTGTCGAGAGCTGGAGCGATAACCCACTATTCTTGCGAGCCTGGGTTGAAAATATTGAGAGAGCGCTAAGACGATTCGAATCAGGC
>JAHFOH010000178.1 GCA_023266955.1 Nitrososphaerota archaeon | reverse complement strand
TTCTGCCACCGTGCGGCCAAGTGTTTTGCCGAATATCTCCGCTGAACTTTGTTGAACGATTGCCCGAATCGTCTCTATCCAGGGCGAATATGGCACGAGACCTTCCTCCTCATACGATGGTCCGACGGCGAAGATTGCGCCATGGCTTTTGGCATGACGACCCAGCTCATCCACCAACCTCGTCTTTCCTACGCCTCCTTCTCCAGCGACAAAAACAACTTGCCCCCTTCCGGCAACAGCCTGATCAAACAAACTCTTCAGCAGGGCCAACTCTTCTTCTCGATCAACTAAAGGAAGCTCCCTCCCGATCCCAGCTAGAAGGCTCTCGGGGTTACGACTCAAGAGTTGTCGCCATTCTCCTATGTGATGATATATATTACTAAGAACTTAGGATAAGATGTCTGAGTTCATTACTACGTTGTAAACAGCCTGCACTCCTGCTAGAATCAACATTTGCAGTGAGTTAAAGTCCGGAGATGTAAATCCAGAGACTCCTCTGAATCTTCTCCAAGTTCTATAATAGAGCACTGCATAGATTGCATGCAAGAATCCTGGAATGAAGAGAGAGAGAACTCCGAGGTTCTGCCATAATAGCAAAGGTGCCGCTATCGAAGCGAGAAGGATAGGAGCGTATAGCCAGTGGATCCTCCTTCTTTGACTTATGTAATCACTCACCTTCTCTCCATAGCTCTCCTCTAAAAGTGATCGAACTCTCTCGAATTCCTTGTTGATGTTTTCAAAGTCGGCTCTGAACTGTGCAAGCCTACGTTCAATTTGCTGCAAATTCTCAGAGTTAAGGTCCAACGCAGCCTTGTAGAGAGCTACGTCGAAAGTGTCGTCTGAAGGGTCGATTATGGTCCCGATTCGTGCGGTCGCTTTCCTAATTTCGCTATACCGCGTCTCAAGGTGGTGAATGCTGTTCCTTACCGACTCTGCAACGCCTTTCCACCTTGCAAGATTTTCATATGCGAGAACAATTTCGTTGTCTCCGAAAGACTCCAAAGCTCTTTTTCCCAGAGTCCGTGACGCAATCACCTTTTTCAGCGTCATTAGGTTGAGGTGTGCATTCCTTAGAGCGTCGTCGAAATATCCACTCCACGTTTGCGCGAGAAATATCGAGCCCAGCATCGGCAAAGCCTCCTCAACACGCTCAGTTCTTCCAGCGAAGATTAGGCGGCTTTTGATGGGTTCTATGAAACCTGTTGCTTGAAACCTATCAGAATGCTTACGAACTTCTGTGACCTCTCGGTCTATCTGTGCTGCCAGCTTCAAGAGTGAATCCACACCTAGAATAGTCTGTCTTTTGAACTCCTCCACATCGTCATACAAGTCGGTGGTCGTTAGATCCTCAACCATAAGGGTTGGGAGAAGGGCTTTCTGAAATTTCTTGTATTCATCAGGCGAGAGTTCCACTGTCCAGACGGTGCTGGCCACACAGTTCAGAAGGTAAATGAGGGATCTTCGCTGTCTAGTTAGGAATTGGCTTACAGCTGACCTAGCTTCCGGCTGACCGGTCCCAGCAATCTGGTAGCCCAAATCAATCATGAGCGATGTCACTTTCATCTTTTCGGGGTTGAACGCTCCAATCTGACCTTGCAGAGACTCCTCATTATCCCTGAGAAAGCGTTCGTAGGTTGTGCGAAATTCTTTTTCTATCATCAGCATCTCTCGCTTTGTATCCTCTAAGGTCTCCCTCTCTCCACCCAGCTTCAGAACTGCTGTACACGTAGGGGGAGACCACTTTACATCGAATCTTCGTGTAAGCCTGGCACAGATTGCTCTCACCCGTTTGAGCAACTGATCTACGTACAGCTGCGGCGTGTTTGAGGGCAAGTGGAGAAATACGGCAAGCCGCTTGTCGTAGACTGAGTGGAATCTCAACGCCCTAGCCGTCAACTTCTGTACCGCTGACTTGGCCACCAGTCCATATCCGCTGAGGAGCATCGCAAAGTAGCCTATGAGAGCGATGCTAACTACAATGACAGGTGGATCGAACGTTCTAACAACGAACAGAGTTTGCAAAAGTCGAATGCCGGCAGCATATGCGTCTTGCGCTAGATAAATCGTGATCTTAGAAGTTGTATAAACGAAGAAGGCCAGCCATGCAGCTGCCACGACCGAAAATCCGAGGAAAATGTACTTTATCCTTCTAGGCAATCTTAAACGCCTTGTCTCTTTCAGCCCTAAGAAGCGTCGTAACTGATGGCGAAGATACCCAAATGATTCATCCCGGAGATTGGGAACGTTAAGGACGTCCATCAGAACATAGTAGCCATCGGTCTCTATCAGCGGCGAGAAGTTGAGAGCTATACCGTAGAAGATGAAGAACGCTGCGGTGGTTAGAGTTGTTTTGAAGAACCCCTGCGGAATAATCGGAAGAACTAACACTAAGGCTGCGGCTATAAGGAGGGAGACGATGGGACCCGAAAGCGAGACCATAATTCGCTCCCACCGCCCCAGCCTCCATGCATCTGATGTATCACAGTAGAACATCGGAGAGAAGTAGAAGAGCCCAGTGCCAATCGCCCCTGGCTTTCCACCGTAGTGCAAGCAGGCGACTCCATGCGCCACTTCATGGAGGCCATATTCAGGAAGTAACACAACAAAGCTGTAGAAGAGGAAACCGAGGAGCGTCGAACCGAATATCTGAAGGTTTTCGCTTTTTGATAACACTTCGAAGAATGTAGCACTGTATAGAGTGAAAGCGACAGCAATAATCAGAACACTCAGTATCAGAATAGATCTTCTAAGGACCCGTTTCAAGAAGTTATGCAGCCATGCCAGGCTTACCGAACTGTCTTTTACTAGCTGGATGTTCACCTGGAAAGCCGAGACAACGTTGATTCTCCCTTTCTCCAGTTTCTCAGGCTCAGCAGCCATCAGCACCCCCTCTTCTGCAAGGGAAAGTAGGACCTCGCGGACATCTTTGGGAGCCAGTTCTTTGTGTTCTTGCACCAATTCCTGGTGGATTCGCTCGACCGTGCGTGTTCCATCCACGAGCTCCCATATGCGCGCAGCCACCTCATCGATTTCGTAATATTCCGCCGCGGCTGAAGGATCTGGCTGGAAGGAAAGGATGTGGCTAGGTTTCCCAGATACGAGGACTGTTTTCAGGTGCGCTTTAGGTGAGCGCTGCGGCTTGTAGTGGGGGTTGTATAGTAGTTCATACTGTGGACCTGCGGCCACGCCCTTTAGAGACAAACTTCGACCTTTCTGGAGCACGAAAGCCTTTTGGGCTTAAAAGCCTCACTAGAAGGTATCTTCACTGCTTCTCTGATTTGATTCAGTTATAGATGAAAAAAGGGCTGGATCTCCCAGCCCTAACTGGTCGCGAGATTCGGCGGAGGCTAGGTGATCGCGCGCTTACTCTCGCGTTCCTTGAGCTTTCGAACTCGCTTCTTCGGCATCCGAGCTTTCACCCGGTGCTACTGCACTGCTCTCTTAGACTCT
>JAHFOH010000041.1 GCA_023266955.1 Nitrososphaerota archaeon | reverse complement strand
CAATGAGCCATACAATCATTGTACCTTCAACAGATACAACTTACACTGCTAATTTCAAGACCCAGCACTTTCTCACAGTAGTTGGAGGAAGCGGAGGCTCCAACGGACAAGTTTGGTACGATAGTGGAACGACTGGGACGGCGACTTCTGTAGGGGTGTATAACAGAGTCTCCGGGACAGGAACTAGAGTGGCATCATACAAGATCGATTCGGGCGCGAATGTGGCAGTTGCAACGGCGGGAACGGTAAACGCGAATGTTGTGATGTCTTCGCCTCATACAGTTACGTTCAACGCGGTGACACAGTATCAACTCACTTTAGACGCGAAGGCGTTATCTGCCCTAAACTCAACCACTAGTCCAACGATTACGGGCGATAATTACTGGTATGATACGGGTACGGCCGTGATCTACAGCGGAAACGGCGTTTTCGGCAGGTCTGGCGGCATCGGAACGAGGTCAATAGGCTGGTCTTTGGATACTGGACCCGCGACTTCAGTGTCTACTGCCGGGAAGTTCTCAACGACACTCATCAGCATGAATGCTCCGCACACCGTCCATGTGACGACCGTGAGCCAGTATCAAATCATCTTGGACTCGGTTGCTGCTAGCGCTCTCAGTTCGATAACACCGCCTACCTTGACTGGCGACAATTACTGGTATGATTCAGGCTCTGCAGTCACAGTGAAGCTGAGTGGGGTATGGGGAAGGACTGCTGGAAGTGGTAACCGGCTTGCCTCCTACGCCATAGGTGGAGGCGCTCCCGTACCAGTTGCAAGTGCATCACTCGTTACGGTTCTGAATTTGAGTTCAGTAACATCGCCACAATCCATAGTGACAAATAAGGTCACGCAGTACCTCGTAAGTGTAAACGGCGGAGGAGGAATCACGTATAGTGTGAACCCGCCGATATCTGCGGATGTAGGTTGGTATGACTCTGGGACCTCTCTGATAGTTTCGTCGAATGGAGTTTACGACAGGGCTTCGGGAAGAGGCCTTAGAGTGGTTTCTTGGAACCTAGACGGAGGTACGAATCGCGGAGTTGCAACTGCTGGAATTGTTTCCACATCTACGATAACGATGAACTTGCCGCACACCGTGAACTTCAACTCGATAACTCAGTATCAGGTAAGCTTAGACCAGAGTGCATCAAACGCTCTCAGCTCAATTACAGCTCCGACAGCTCCCGGAGATACCTACTGGTACGATGCGGGAAGTTCTGTCACTGTAGTCCTAAACGGCGTCTGGGGGAGAGCTTCGGGAAGCGGTTTTCGTCTAGTCTCCTACTCGATCAACAACAGTCCACCCGCTCTAGCGGTCTCTACTGGAACCGTAACCGTACTTTCGCTAATATCATTGACTTCACCACAGTCGATCGTTGCTAGAACGATAGCGCAATATGAATTGACCCTACCGAATGAATGGCTCGCTTCGCTAACATCCCCAACAATACAGGGTGATAACCGTTGGTACGATTCGGGTACCAAAGTCGCTGCGACAATGAATTACAATCTTGATGTCAAAGAAAGACAGTCGAGGGCAAACGCAGTTGGATACAAGATTGATCGCAATGAATCCTCTGTAGCAAGGTCGGGGATAGGCACCTTCGGCATCTCCCTAGTTATGGATGCTCAACACACTATCTCTGTGAATTCGTTTACGCAATTTTACCTTAACATTGTTGGAGGTTCCAATCCGAGTTCGAGTCCTGCTTCTTCAACCAATGATAGTTGGTATGATGCTGGTAGCATCACCAAGGTAACCAACCCATTCGTGTGGGATATCGCACAAGGACAGATGAGGCAGAGCCTAGTTTCTTATACGCTGAATGGAAAGACAACGCAAGTACCTAGAGCAGAAGCAGGGTTTCACACGACGGAGGCCATCATGTTTGATACTTATCATACCTTAATCTTCAACTCGGTAACGCAATATCTTGTAACCATCGTCTTCACGGATTTCGCAGCCTTAACTACGATAGTTCCGTCTGAACTTCAGATTGAGGTTCAAGGAGTCGGGGTTCGAAATCTTCAGGATACGACGTTATGGCTCGACGCTGGAAGCTCTTTCAGAATCGTAGGCGTAATGTGGCAAGGCGTCGACGTAAAACCATCCCAGTCGGCGATATACAAAGTCGAAATGCCTTCAACGCTAACGGTGAACACCAGGATTTTCGACGCTGAAATAAGGGTATTAGACGCATTAGGAATACCAATTTCAGGCGCGAGCGTGAGTGTGGTCTTCGCTAACGGAACTACGACCCTCAGCCAGACCGGATCCGATGGTAAACTGGTTCTCAGGATGATTCCACTTGGAACGTTCAAGGCAACCGTGTCCAATCTAGGAGTGGCTCAACAGGTTGCTGCTGTTGACGCTTCTCTCCAAAACAGGCTGGAAGTAAGGCTACCGATGAGCTACCCTATATTGACCTTGATCATAGTTCTTGTAGGGGGGGCATTGGGAACAGTTTTTCTCTTTGTAAGACGCCGAGCTTCATAAGCTCCCTACTTGAAAAACGAATCGTACGATGAATATGAGAATAACACGCTTCAAGCCATAGCTACTAGACAACTTCAGAGAGAGGGTAGACAACTATTTGCTGGGCAGACAATAAGCTACATCATAACGGATTACTATTCAAGAAATCCTGAGAACAGTGTATTAGCCTACGAATTAGCAACATCGAGGACCAGATACGATGTTACGCGCTATCTTGAACTGTTAGCTTATGCTGCTTCCACCGTCCTTGAGCTATTTGGTTATTCCAAGGAACATCTACAGAAGGTAGTTCTCGAAGACCTGCATCAGATAACTGTCGATCGCTTCAACGCTTGAAAAATATTCCAGTGCTGCTGAAATAGTATGTATGCCGATAATCAGATCTGATAGATTCGCCGAAGCTTGACATTTACCTCGTTCTTTAAGGAGCTTCCAAGTTCACCGATCTCTCCCATCACGTAGGTCTTCAGAACCTTAGCTATCTTATCCAACCTAATAGTTGAAGATGCCTTAAGACAGTCTGACGGTACTCAGGATGGCCGTCCCTTACGACTACATCCGTCTCCAACGGCTTTGCCCTGATTCTTGATGATATGAACGCAACAACGACGTCGCTCTTTCCTTCGTGCAAGACCAGAGCCGGTCCTAGCTTAGCGGTTGTAAGGTCAGTGAAGGGGAAGGGAATAAGGACAATCTTCCCCTTCATTTGTACTTGACCTTAAGATCGCGAACAGTGTAGAGATCAGGCTCCCTCTTCAGAAAGTTGAGAGATGGTTCGGAAGCCTTCATGGAAAGCAAGGTCTCTCGTTCCTTAATTAAGAGGTCCACCTGCTGACGGAGCTCGTTCAAAGTTGTCTTGATTCCTCTCAGTTCTAACTCGAGAGAACCCATGTCCAGCGATGTGTAGGTGCAGCACTATTTAATGCATGCTTCAAATTGAGTTTGTACCGAAGCGGGACGAGACTTAGCTTGTCAATAATTGAGTGGCTTCGTACAATGATAGTTTGGCTACAGTAAAGAGAAGTTAGAGAAAATCGTTCTTCAACGAGCGTACCAAACAATGGTGGCACGGCTTTAAATAGTCGTGGTACTCCTCCCAATCCACATGGAAACGGTGCACGTGTCTGACAAATACCGGATTGTCATAACTGAAAGTGCCAGAAAGGCTGTTCCTGTCAGAGTGGGTCAAGAAGTAGTCGAAATTCCGATCGGAGATGCAATACTGGTAGTCCCTCTTCCCAAGAATCCGGAAAGGATTCTCCGTAAGTACTTGGGCAATATTCATTTCAACAGAGCCGAAAGAAAGAGGGCCGAGACCCTGATGGTTAGGGAAGCATCCCAACCTCTTGCACCCAAGCTGGCCAGAGAGCATTAGAAACGTTGCACCTTGTTGAAACAGAGTTCCTCTTCGGTTTAGTACCGGGGGATCGCTATAACCGCTTAGTGAATAGAGCACTGTCGCTGGTCAAAGCGAAAAATCCAGATGTGCGGTGCCTTACTAGTGGCCTGCTTGAAACGGTCTTCGTTGCTAAGGCCCACGCCAAGAAAGAGGCAGAGATCAGACAAACGTTGGCTGCTATGCTCAGCAAGCTAAGGGTAAACGGCATTGTTACCGTGGAGCAAATTGATGTTCGCGATCTGTTAGGGTGCCTTTCGCTGAGGGAGTTATACCCACTGCTGTCCTTTTACGATGCGCTCCACGCTTCCTCAACCTTAAACAGAGCAGGCGTCCTCGTCTCAAACGACAGGTTGTACAACAAGGTCGAAGGTCTCAAGAGAAGTTCGTTTCAAGATTTCATTATGGAGCTAGAATCTGCGTAGGATTTCATCCTAAGTCAAAATGTAAGGAATTTGGCCATAGACGTTTGCGTTGACACAAGTATAGTTACATAAAGAAAAATGACTTAAGAAGGTAGGCGGCTAGAACTAGGTGACGTCTAGGTGGAGCAGCCCTCTCTAGCGCTCGAATCTCCATTCGTTGACAGGGAGAAGGAACTCACTACTCTGAAGAGTCTATTCGAGCAAACGCTCGCCGGGAAGGGCTCCACAGTATTTGTCGTTGGAGAGGCCGGAATCGGTAAGACACGCTTAGTCAGGGAGTTGAAGCAGTACGTGGAGTCCAAGGGATGCATATTTTCTGCAGCATCATCCTATGAGGAAGAGGGTGTAATCCCGTACTCTCCGTGGATGGACGTAATCAAGTCCACTTTCAGAAAGATGCCAAGTGGAGACTTGCGCAAGATGCCCGAGTGGGTTGTAGCCGAAGTTGGGCGGCTTGCCCCTGATTTTCTTTCCGAGGCTAAAGAAATGGGTCTGAAGGCGTGGCTGCAGGGACCTGGTCCCGCGTCAACCATAACACCTGCCACAGATCAGGATCGGATTAGACTATTCCAAGCCATAACCGAATTTCTAATCAGCGTTGCAAGAGGTCATGGCCTTGTAATCTTCTTTGACGATATCAGCTGGGCTGATAATGTATCATTGCAGCTCTTTCATTATGTTGCCCGGAGGGTTGTTGAACAGAAGTTGATGCTCATAGGTGCTTACCGGGAGGTTGAGTTGCCAGATGAGCATCCGCTCGTAAAACTCAGTCTGGATCTGAGTCGGCAGCGAACCTCTCACACTATCTCTCTAAGCCGCTTCACGCAGGATTATGTTGCGCAATTGCTGAGCACCCACTTGAACGGACCCGTATCCACCGATCTTACTCGACTCATTTACTCTAGAACTGGCGGGAATCCATTTTTTGTTGAGGAAATTGTTCGCTCTTTGATGGATCAGGGACTGCTAAAGAAGTCGAACGCGGGATGGACGATAAGCGACATCGAGCATGTGGAAATCCCAACCAGCGTAAGGGCAGTCATTAAACAGAGAATGTCTCGGCTAGGAGAGGAATGTGTTCAGTTACTCTCCACGGCATCTGTTCTTGGCATGGAGTTTGACTTTGAAATACTCAAGAGGGTTTCGGGTCTTCCAGAAGAGCGTTCCCTCAGCCTTCTGGAAACTGCCCTTAAGGCGCAGATTGTGCGCGAGAGGAGGGAAGGTGGCAGGGTATTCTACGTATTTGCTGATGAGCAGATCCGAGACTTCTTAGCTAGCCAAGTTAGTCTCCTAAGGCGGAGAAAATACCACCTTGCTATAGGACACGCAATTGAAGACCTCTATGGAAGTGACATCGAAAAACATCTTGGCGAACTCGCCTATCATTTTGTGCAGGCGGGTGAGGTCACGAAGGCGAGGGATTATTCAATCAAGGCTGGAGAAACGTCTGACAGATTATACGCGCACTCCGAGGCCCTGAAGCATCTCATGAATGCTTTGGAGCTACTCAGTGAAGATGAACTGGAGGTTAGACTGCAGGTGCTGACGAAGCTTGCTCAGGGAGCATGGAGTAGAGGTGATCAGCGTGACGTTTTACGGTTCAGTGGCGAAGCTATAGGAATAGCGGAAAGACTGGGGTTGAAGACGAAGCTTGCCGATCTCTATGGCTTAGTCGGCTTGTCCTACTGGTTTCTTGCAAATTCTAAGAAAGATGCTCTGGGAAATTTGCTGAAGGGGCTCGAGGGACTTAAGGAAATGGAAGATACGGTTGAGGAAGCAACTCTTTGCCAACAAATCGCACGGGTCTACGTCTTGACGGGTGAGCCTGGTCGAGGCACCGAATGGGCGAGGAGGTCGATAGAGATTGCATTAAAAGTTGGTGCTCAGGAGGTTCTCGCCCATGCCTACCAGACGCTGGCTCTGAGCCTGCCATACAAGGAAAAAGAGTCAATATTTAGATACCTCGAAGACGCTCTTAACCTAGCGCTGGAACAAAAGCTGCACGATCCCGCGGTTAGAGCGTATATCAACCTAGCATCAGCTTACAGCGTGGTAAAGGCTGACTATAGGCGTGCCGAAGAGCTTTACCTAAAGGGAATCGACTATGCTAGGAAGTTTGGCTACCTACACTACGAAGTATGGTTGCGAGCGGAACTTACCTACTTAGTGTATCTGCCGATGGGCGAATGGGAAAGATGTCAGCGGATCGCCCTTGAAACAATCAGCTCCGGGAGGGAGCTGGGAGAGTTGTTCGTCATAGATCCGTTTAATGCACTCGCATTCATTGCACTCGCGAGAGGTGACGTAGACAGGGCAAAAGGGTTCTTGAGTGAGGCGTTTCCCAGAGCTTTGAAGTCAGAGTGGCCCCAATTCATATTGCCGTCGTACCGTGTTGCTGCTGCAATTCATCTGGCCCAGAATGAATTGGATAAAGCTGAGGAAAATCTACTCAAGGCCTTCGAATACAGAACCAAGGCTGGTGCCACCGAGAGTCCTTCATGGCTGGATGTCGGCTTCGAATTGGTAGCTCTCAACATTAAGAAGGGTAGAGTCGATAAGGCGTCTGAATATTATCAGGAACTGCTCCAGACTGCTTCCGACCTGGATGAAAAGTGGGCCTGGGGATTCGTGCCATGGGCCCAGGGCCTGATAGCCGAAGCTCAAGGTGACATTAACCAAGCAGTAAGATCGCTCAAGGATGCGGTCGAATCATGGAGCGCTGTCCAACCGAACCGACCTTATGATTTAGCGCGAGCTTATGTGGATCTTGCCCGTTTATTGGGTAAAGCTGGTACTAGGAGCGAAGCTGAACAAAATTTCGAAGCAGCGAGGAGAATATTTGATAAACTTGGTATACCCGTGTTCAGGCCTTAGCTACAAGCCATTTCCACGCCCTGAGCTGCTTACCATCGGAAAATTCTTCAACGGTACTCTTTCCGAAGGGCACTTGCGGCCTGCGTCTGAGCCCGAAGCTTAGTAAAAGCCGTTTCACGATCCACTACAGGCCACGGTCGTCCGGACGCAAACCCACAGTCGGGGTTGAGGTATATCTGGGACGCATCTAAATACTTCAGAACCTCCTCGACTCTAGCCACGATCTCTGAAGGTTTTTCAACTCTCTTTGATTTTACGTCAATAACTCCCAGACCTATCTCGTGTTCAATGCGATGTTCCCTGAAAACATCAACTGTGCCTGCTCTTTTAGTCGCATACTCCAGAACTAATTGCTCCGCTTTGATTTCTAGCATATCAGTTATCATCCTTTCGTATCCGCCCCGAGAAAGATACTTCTCCTTGGCTGGCCAGTTTCCTCTGCAAATATGCACTCCAAGTTTCATGCCTGAGATACCTTTCAGAACTTTGTTGATCATCTCAACGGCTAGCTTGTGAAGCTCGTCTACTGCTCGAATTTTCCACTCGTTAAGAGCTAGAAGAAATCTCGTGTATCTGTAATCAACAAAGTTTCCTATTCCAGGTTCGTCAAGCTGCACAAAGAATGCTCCCCTTTTCTTTAACGCAAGAATCTCCTCTCTAAGCGTTCGCGCGATGTCATCAACCGCGTCATAGGGTCCTTGGTAGGCTGAAGACGAAAGCCTTCTATTCCACGAGTTAATCAGAAGTGTGTATGGGCCTATGAGAGGAACTTTGATGGGTTTCTCTGTGTATTGCTTTGCAAATTCAAATTCATCCAAAGCAAGCGGAACACTTCTCTCAACGGTGTCGGTTATGACTGGTTGACTAATCACGTTGATGGGGAGGTTCATCTCCTCAGCAAGTTTCATGGCTTCCTTGTTCATCAAGTTCTTCACTGGCACGATTTTGAAGCTTGGGAGCTTCTCGCTGACGAAGGCTAGGAAGCTGAATCTCCTTTGCTCGCCATCTGAAACTATGTCAACTCCAGCTGTTTCCTGCTCTTTCAGCGTTAGCTTGACAGCGTCATCATAATGCTGGCTTAGCTCCACCTCGGTCATTCTTCCATGCTCGAATTCTTTGATGGCGCGCAGCAGCCACTCTGGCCTTGGGAAGCTTCCAACGACTGCGGTTGGAAAGAGAGGTAGCGATGCGGGCACAGAGAAACAGGGAGTGTCTCCGAATAAAATGCTTTAGCACTCGCCGGGAAAGTCACCTACTTGACTCATTCGCTTGCTGTGGAGAATCGAAGCAAGGAACCACTTTACGATCTCTTCATTCCTCTGGGATTTTAGGTCGATGCGAAGCGTCTCGGAGAAAGGCTGGCCGTATAGCTCAATGTATTCCGGGAGCCTCAACTTCGGTCGCAGACTCGTTAGATAAACCAATTATAACGTAACCGAAGCTGCTTCGCTGGATTTCTGTGGTCAAAAATCTGCCTCTTTTTCCCACCACAGTAGTAGGAAGCTGGCCGAGACCACCATGGCTCGTCAGGGCTTTCGACGACTACGGGAAGAAACGCGGGTCGAAAAAAAAGCTGACTAGCCACATGGATGACGCGGTCAAACTTGCTTTGAAAGATCAGGAAATTGCTGGAATAGACATCGTCTCAGACGGAGAGCAGAGGAGATTCAGCTTTCTCGTTGTAATAGCGGAGAAGGTTGCAGGCTTCGAGCTGATGAACATTATTGATTTGGCAAGAGGGCGTACACACGTGCTTTCCACCATTGAAGAGATGATGCTTCCGAAGTCGGTGCCACAGCCGATAGCAACTGGAAAGATCCGCAGGAATAGACCAATCGCTTTGGATGAGTTGAAGTTTGCAAGAAGACACACTGATAGGCGAATCAAAGTTCCCCTTCCTAGTCCATACATGCTTGCTTGGCAAGCATGGGACTATGAGTATTCGAGGAAAGTGTATCCGAGTCCGGATGATCTAGCTGAAGATTTAGTGAGGGTTGTCAGAGATGAGATCATTGCCTTAAGAAATGCCGGTGCTTCATTCATTCAACTGGATGATCCTACGATTCAGAATCCACTGAATCCAGAGAAGTACATGAAGTTCCTAACCATGCTACTGGGACACAAACCAAGACCTTTCAAAGAGGAGTTGAATTGGGCTGTCGAGTTAATCAACGAATCCGTCAAAGGAATTGGGGGAGTAACCTTAGGGCTTCATGTTTGTAGAGGAAATTGGCCAGCTCCTGAAGAAATCCTTCCTAAGGGGGCCTATGGACCCATACTGCCATCCCTCTTGGAGATCAAGGTAAATCAGCTCGTTCTTGAGTTCGCAACCCCAAGGGCTGGACCGATCGATGTCTTCAAAGATTATCCCACCGACAAACAGCTAGGATTAGGTGTAATAGATGTTAAGAATAGAGATGTTGAAACTCCTGAAATTGTAGTTTCTCGCGTCAAGAGAGCGCTGAAGTATTTTGATCCCGATCAGATTTTCCTCAACCCTGACTGTGGCTTCGCGTCAGGAAGAACGTGGCCTGTGGCAGACCGCCAAACTGCCCTTCGAAAGCTCCGGAGCATGGTGGAGGCGGCAAAGACACTGAGGGAAGCCAAGAGTTAGGAGTTCAGTTAGTCCGCAGTCACTTATTGTGATGGCAAGTGGGTTTCCATGGAGTCGCCTTGGTTTTGACGCCTGTAGTCACCCTTACCGTAATCCCATGAGAGAATCCTAGTTGGGCTCAGCCTCATCACAACTCTATCAGGCTCGTCGTGCGAATGAGCGCACCATCTTTGCCCCTCTGCCTCTCCGTACTTCTTCGCTATGCGAAGTAACCAAGCGTCGCGATCAGCTTTAACCTGCTCAACGGTTCCCTCCACTATGACTGCACGATAGGATCTT
>JAHFOH010000177.1 GCA_023266955.1 Nitrososphaerota archaeon | reverse complement strand
CTCCTTCTCTACCAGCGCCGTGAAGTCATTGGAAACCTCGGGCAAGCGTTCTTGAGGAGAGAATTCCTTTCCTGAAGGTGTGAGAACTAAGTACTGCTTCTTCATCTCTTTTCTTGTTAGCTTGGCTTCGCCAGCTCTGAAGGACTTGGATTGCTCAGCCAGCGGATGACCCTTTATCTTTATGTTGAAGGCCTTTGTCCATCCGAAAGGTGCTCTGTGTACCTGTAATCCTTCTTCGATTGAGTACTTCTCGAGAAGTTTGCTTAGTTCGAGTGCTTGACCTGGTGATGCCAGATCAGCGCTCAAATGTGAGTAGGGGTAGATGAGCAGCTTCTTTGCTCCTATTTTTTCGAGGGAGCTCTTTACTTCGTCTACTGCCCTACGGACGACCTTCGGGTCGTCTCCCCTTTCAAAAGTTGTGAACAAGACAACAACCTCTTCTTCCCTCACCTTTTGCTTCTGAGCATCTTCGCCTTCGGGGATCTCCTTCTGCACCGGCTCGTACTCTATGAAATCAGAGTGAAGTTGTAGAATTCTCATCTAGGAGTTACACTCTTTCTCGCGAATTAAGTTTTCTCAGTGTTCTTAGAGGTATCTGGCTCGGTCCAAGTCGCGAGATTGCCTAGTCTTTTTCTTCCATTCCTTGTAATGGGACTCGCAAAGATAGATCCTTCGACCCTGACTTGAGACTTGAAGGTCACTTCCGGCCAGTCTTTCCCTACTAAGAGAGCGGAGTGCCATATTACCGCATCCCTGAATGGAGCAGTTCACACCCTTCGCCACCTTTCCCAATTGAATCGATAGCACCGACCCTATGAGACTAACTATATAATTCGTCTACGCTCATCCACCAAGAGTTTGCTTAATCGTCTGAGAAAGGAACTTGAGCCGCACCTTTTGAGGATAGGAGAGGTCGCGGCCAAGGCAGGAATTCCTCCACTAGCCTGGACTTTTTTAGGAACTCTGCTGGCCATCTCGTCAGGACTAGCCTACTCCGGATACCTACGATTCGATGGCCGGCTAGGTGGCGTTCTTCTCTTAGGATCTGGAATAGTTGACATTATAGATGGATCAGTGGCACGCGCATTAAACCGGGTTTCAAGTAGAGGAGCCTTCCTAGATTCGACGCTTGATAGAGTCGGCGAAATCTTTGTCTTTTCCGGGATCTTGGTGGGCGGTCTAGCTGATTCGTTAGCGGTTATTGTTGCACTTTCACTCTCGATAATGGTTAGCTACATTAGGGCTAGAGCTGAAGGACTGGGTGTAAAGACTTCTGGTGTTGGAATTGGAGAGAGGGCTGAGAGAATCCTAACTCTAGCCGCGCTAAGCATGTTAGGCTATACCTGGCTTGGCGTGCTGGTGGTTTTAGTTCTGGCTGCGTTTACTACTGCGGAGCGCACATACTATGTTTCCGCAATATTAAGGAAAAGCGAGCTCAGATAGATTTGAGTAACCCAGCCGTTCTACTGACGAACTCGATTCCGTCTTGAAGCGTCTTCAAACCTTTGTTGGTGCATCTATAGAATTTTCTTCCGTTATTTTGATAAGTTTCCACCAGTCCCTCTCTTCTAAGTTTGTAGATGACTACGTAGAAAGTTATTGTTGCAGGTGAAAAATGGAAACGCTGCCGAAACTTTCTTTTAAGATCGAGCGGATACGTCGGTTGCTCGCTCAGCATCGTCAAAATGTAGAGCCAGAGATTACCTCTTGTAAGGGAGGAAACTAGTCTTTCGAAGGCCAAAAATTCGGTTTACCTGAACCTTCTCTCTTCTCTAGCTCTAACCTTAACGAAGCCGTAGTGAACTGCGCATGATACACAATAGAATTTCGTCATTAATGGAGCGGCTATGTAGGTGCCGGCGGCTCGAAGCTCTCTTGCAAGAGAAGGCTCAACAAGGCTGACTCGACTGGTGACCCTCTTGGCTTTATCACGTGGTACCAGCGAACCACAGTTATCGCATTGAATTAGGCCAGAACGACCCTTACCGCCTTTAGAGCGTCCTCGACTCTTCCTCTTCTTCGTCACGAATTTTCAACTTTTCACCTTTGCCTAGTCATTTAAAGGGTTCTTATTGTGGAGACCTGAGGTTGTAGACTGTCCTCATAAATTTCCTTACGCGAGAGACTTCAACTGGATTCCACCAGCGCCCTTGATGCTTGAAGAAGGTCCCGACAATGGCACCGTCCGCGTTGCCCAACAGTCTGGGGGCATTTTGTGGTGTAAGTCCACTACCTACGATGACCGGGATGTTCGCGGTGGCTTTAACCCTCTTCAATTCCTCGCTAGAGGGTTCCGCACCAGTCCGCGACCCAGTAACAATTACGACATCAGCCTGAAAGAATTCTATGTCCCTCACCTGTTCCTCCAGTGGTCTGTCGGAGATTATGAAATGGCTTCCATGCTTGACCATTACATCGGCGAAAACGCTGATGTCATCGGTCTTTAGGTGACTCCTGTGTCTCAGAGCCTTTGGTGCAGCGGCTTCGACGTACCCCTCGTCAGCTATGTAGGCGTTTGCCCATTCATTTGCCCTAACCCATTGTGCACCCGAGGCGAGAGCTATTGAGAATGCCTGCACCACTGCATTGGCTAAGCAGCTTATCCCCACTGGTAATCCGCAAGCTTTTCGAACTTCAGAGGCAGCTACCGCCATGCAAGAAACAGTCTCAGACCCAACTTCTTCAGGCTTTAAGAACGGCCTGTCCATGAAGTTCTCCACCATGAGGCCGTCGACCCCTCCCTCTTTCAAGGCGATGGCGTCTCTCAGTGCGTTATCGATGACTTTAGGCCAGTCATTCGCCCGATAAGATGACGAGCCGGGGAGGGGCAGTAAGTGGACCATTGCAATAATCGGCTTGTCTACATGGAAGAGATCCTTTAGGGCGCTAGGTTTTGTTGGTGCGACTTTCAGCTTTGGCACAAAGTCAAGGATTCCGATTTCGATAATAAACTTCGGGGGACGGCCTATTTTGCAGGAATATCATTAACTCCTTCTTAGAGGGGAGGCCATCAACTGCTCCAGCTCGCCTAATTTTCATGGCTGCCACGGCATTTGCCGCTATTGCTGTTTTCTCTATTGTCCAGTTGTTTAGGATTCCAAACAAGAAGCCAGAGTTGAATGCGTCACCCGCGCCGGTGGTATCGACGGCTCTGACAGGAAACCCACTAACGTGGAGCCTAATCTGATCTTTTCCAACATAACATCCTTTTTCACCTGCTTTTGCCACCACGATATCAGGTCCAGCTCTCAAAAGTTGGTTAATTGCGTGTATCCAACTGCGGGTGCGATAGAGAAGTAGGGCTGCTATATGCGAAATAAACAGCAAATTGGACCTTCTCGTTAAGTATGCGAGATCAGCCCGCTTTATCCCACTTAGTTCCGGCCCCAAGTCGACCGATACCCTGCACCCGATTCGCTGAGCAAAGTCAATCAACTTCAAACTCGCAGCTCTCTGAGGATCTTCGAGAAG
>JAHFOH010000176.1 GCA_023266955.1 Nitrososphaerota archaeon | reverse complement strand
ATGACCTTGTCCACAAAGGAATCTGCCACAGATTCAAGTACCAAGACAGCGCTGATGGCGTCACATCTTTGACCAGCATTCTTGAGGGCTCCCTCTACACACTTTTTTGCAGCCAAGTCTAGATCAGCGTCATCTAAAACAACCGCCATGCCCTTGCCTCCCAATTCTAGGTGAAGCTTCTTCAAACCCGCTAGCCTCTGTACCTGCTTTCCCACTTCTGTGCTGCCTGTGAAACTGACCATTCCGACTCTGTCATCTGAAACCAGTGAATCACCGATGCTGGGACCGGCGCCGGTTACAATATTCAAAATTCCATCCGGAATGCCCGCTTCCTCTAGGACTCGGCCAAATAGAATGAGTGAGATAGGGTCAGCACTAGCTGGCTTTGCCACGACAGAGTTGCCGGCTAAGAGAGCAGGGATGATTTTAGCGGCGCCTATGAAGAGGGGGTAGTTGAAAGGTGAAATGGCTGTGACGACTCCTATCGGTTCACGAATTACTAGAGCTACCTTACCAGTTGTGTCTTCTGACCAGTCTCCAGGTATGTATTCGCCGAAGATTTTTCTTGCCTCTTCCATTGTGAGCTTCATCCTGTCCGCTGCGGCACGCACCTCTCCATCAGCATCTTTCTCAGGCTTGCCAGCTTCGAGCATGATCGTCCTGACGAAATCTTCCTTATGCTCCAGTAGCATGCGGCTTGCTTCATGGAAGATCTCTATTCTTTCGATTCCCGGAATGTTACGAATGGCCTGTCTATTTTCGTAAGCTGCTTCGATGGCGTCTTGGACGTCGCTTTCCACAGCCTGTTGTACCCTTGCTATGAGAGCGCCATTTATCGGGCTTCGTACGTCGAAAACCTTCCTTGTGCTTGAGGTGACCCAGTTTCCTCCGATGAAGAGCTTGAAACCGGGTATTCCGTTCGCTGAAGGCATGTATGCCCTGTCGAATAGGGCGCTTAGGTGTAACTCAGCTCTCTCTAGTGCCTTCTCAAGTACCATTGGCGCTGCCCGTGAGGGGGCCGGCTATATGGCTTGTGCGATGATGGGACGGGGAGGGAGACGGAGAGGCAGAGAGACGCAGACAGACAGAGAGACACGGGGGATGGGTTCATTTCTTGCCTCTGGTGGCCGAGCATCCTTCGACGAGCGGATTCATCAGCCATCCTTCGGGTGGTCATCGACTATCATGGAAAATACCCCTAGAGATGAACCGTCAGATCCCGCCTCTAGTCAGATAGATATAAAAGTCTGATTAACTGAATCCTCTGACACATGAAGGTAAAGGTGGGTGCCAGAGGCACGATAGTTATCCCCAAGAAGCTAAGGGAGCAGTTTGGCGTACGGCAGGGCGATGTTCTGAATCTGGAGCCTGGGAAGGAACTCATCTTAATGCGGAAAGATAAACTTTGGGAAAAGTTGAAGGGATCGGCAAGAGGTCTGACAACTGCGGAGGATGCGGAGAAAGACCTGGATGTAGAGGAGCGCGAATGGGAGAAGAGGCTGCAGCGGTAATCGACACGTACGCGCTCATGGCGGAAGCGACCGATGAAGTTACGGAAAAGGCCGAAAAGTATCTTCAAGCCGTAAGACGAGGCGAAATCAAGGGAATAATTCACCCTCTCATAGCCTATGAATTTCTACTTCAGTATTACCGGGGCAGGCTTCCGGCCTTCAAATCTCTTGATGAACCGATTGATTTTCTGAAGACGTACTTTGTTACTAAACCGATTTCGGATGGGTTATCCGATCAAGCCGCTTCCATAAAAAACAGAGGTAGGAGAATAGAGCAGAGGCTCAAGAGAATCCTCTCGGCATGTGACGCATTGACCATAGCTTTAGCAAAGCAGCTCGGGAGTCCTATCGTGACCGGGGATGAGGATCTTAGGTCAGTCGCGGAGAACGAGAAGGTTAACGTAGTTTGGTAAGGCTATTCAACGAGGTGATTCGCCATCCTTCGGTCATCGACTATCAAGGAGCCTACTGTCGCGCCAGATAAAGTTCTCCGCCAAAGGTGACCGTCGTAGAAACATCTAGTGTAGTTAGAGACTTACTAGTAGGAGATGCAAGGCTGCATCTACGTCGGTCGTCTCTATCTTGCTTCTTCCACTATTCTCTGCAATCCTCGCCGCCAGTAAGAGGATGTTGTACGCAATTCTCATATCATGGGTAACATTCGCCGCTGATGCTAGACGTTCGATTACTTCTTCGGATACTACGTTTGGATGGCAGGCGGCGACGATTCTGTTCTTGATAATTGCCTTGGCATCCTCTACGCTGTAAGCATCAAAGTGGAGGGGGACTGGTTGAAGCGTGCTTATTACTCTGTGCGGTAGTTGGGCTACATTTCCATACTTGTTGGCTATCATGATCAGAGTTACGTTTGGTTGTCTGCTCATGTAGTAGGGTATTGGTTCCTTCTCTTTTTCGAAGAGTATGTCGACCTCATCGATCGCGACGACGATCTGCCTTGGTCCAGTAGCCCATTCGAACTCCTGCTTGAGTCGAGCCATCTGCCATCCTGAGTATGGCACCGAAACGCCGAGTCCTCTTACGATCTCGACCATGGTGTAGTACGGTGTTCTTGTCTTCCCTGCGTTTACATAGATGCAGTTGACCCCGTTTTTTCTAGCCTCTTCGAGGGCGTACTTAACGCAGAGAGTCTTGCCTGTTCCGGGTTTCCCGAAGACGAATGGATTCCTTTTCCACTTTCCCTTGACGATGTCTAGGAGGAGTGAAATTTCACCCTCTCTTCCTATCGGCTTGCCCTCTGGAGGCGGGGAGAGAGGTTGCAGGTAGGTGGAGTCCTTAAAGATCTTCGAATCAGATCCTTCGGTAGTGCTTAGAGTTTCATGTGAATCTTTCTTAATTGAATCCAACTGTTAAGCGCCTAGAGGAAACCCGGCCTGTTGTTGACCTTCTGTCACCTCTTGTCGTCCCCGTAAAGAGAACGATGGTGTTTGTCGAGCTCAGCCAGTTTCTGTCTCAGTTCGTCCAAATCATACTCCTTTCTATAATGGAGTGAAAGTCTGAGGAAGCGTTGTAGCAGATCGAGCCATTTCTGTTGGCTCTTCTGATCTCCTTGTTTGGCGGCTTCGTCAGCTTGTAATAGGCATAGGGCTGCTAGGTCTCTAACTATCTCATCTCGCTCTGACCAGCCTGAGGCTGTAGCGATTCTTTCATGTATGGATTGGTCATCACCTTTGATAGCTCTCCTCGGGACTTTTTCCATGTAACCAGTACGTTCCAGATAATTTGCGGTATTCAACATCAGCTTGTAGGGCAAATACTTGCTGCGTACCAAAGCTTCCCGTCACAGCTCCTCGGCGTATGCTCTCGTGAGGAGAAATTGATTCGACGTCATACTACCGGAACGATTCCGTTAAGAGAAGATATAAGCTTATCGGAATTCTTCCGTTATTAGGATGAGCCTATCAAAGAAGACTATCGATGACAGGGAATATCTGTACTTGGATGGTTCATACCTCGGGCGTAA
>JAHFOH010000175.1 GCA_023266955.1 Nitrososphaerota archaeon | reverse complement strand
TGAGACGCCAGTTGTTGTGGAGTTCCTCACCCAGGTGTGTCCGTGGTGAAAGAGGTTAGCACCTATTTACGAAAAGCTCTCGGGTGAGTATGAGGGCAAACTCAAATTCTACAGAACCGATGCTGGCGTCAACAGAGATCTGGCAGTTCGATTCGCCATAATGGGCGTGCCGACCCTCAAATTCTTCTGCAGTGGCAGATCAATCGGTGAGATCGTGGGCTATCTGCCAGAGGACAAGCTGAGGGCAGAATTCGACAAGCTCATTGCTAATTACAAGACGTGCCTAGCTCAGAGCACCCCATACAAATGAATCAGTTCCCTAAGGCTCTCTTACCCAATCTCTTCTTCAGTTCAGAAAGAACTGCTGCAACCGTAATGTGATGATCAACATGCTCTCCTGAAATCAGTTCCTCGTAGCTCCCATGCTCATCCTCGAATTGCTTGATTCTCTCCTGATTAGGTTTCTCAGCAATCTTAGCCAGGTTTTGGTAAAATTTCATTTCTTTCTCAGCCCTCCCAAGGACGTACTCGGTCAATGCTTCCGTCGGGGCATGCTCAATATGGGCAAACCTGATTTTTAGACCCATTCTCAATTCAATCGGCTCTTCGTACGAGGTGAAGGCCAGGTCCTTTCCACAGGTCGCGCAGGTTGGCAAGGGTAGGTACGTAAAGCCGTTGAGGTTTAAAAATCATCGCAGACCTTTGGCATAATCAAGATATGCCGAAGAAGCTTCTGATAATTGGATCAGGGCCCGCAGGTCTAACCGCCGCTATCTACGCTGCGAGAGGAGGTCTGGAGCCAATCGTGATTTCCGGCGCCCTCCCAGGCGGACAACTGATGCTAACCACCGAGGTTGAAAACTATCCAGGCTTCTCAGAGCCAATACTAGGTCCACAACTTATGGATGAGATGAGGAAGCAGGCTGAACGTCTCGGCACCAAGTTCGTAGATACTGACGCAACTTCAGTCGACTTCTCATCCATGCCCTTCAAGGTCTTCGTCGACCAAGAAGCTCACACGGGCGACGCAGTCATAATAGCTACAGGCGCCTCAGCGATGTGGCTTGGCCTAGAGTCGGAGCAGAGACTGCGCGGGAAAGGCGTCTCTGCTTGCGCAACTTGCGACGGATTCTTCTTCAAGGATAAGGAGGTAGAGGTCATCGGAGGCGGCGATACTGCTATGGAGGAAGCCTTGTTCCTAACGAAATTTGCAACCAAGGTGACAGTGATTCATCGGAGAGACGAGCTTAGAGCGAGCAAGATTCTGCAAGCCAGGGCATTCGAGAATCCCAAAATCAATTTCTTGTGGAACAGCATCGTCGAAGAGATTCTCGGCAAAGATAAAGTGGAAGGCATCAGAATCACGAATGTTAAGACCGGAGAAACTTCCACGATAAGCTGTGAAGGAGTGTTCATAGCAATCGGACATAATCCAAACACAGAGATTTTCAGAGGACACGTAGAAGTTGACGAGAAAGGATACGCTGTAAGGAAGAATGAGAGTCGCAGTAACGTAGAGGGAGTCTTTGTGGCAGGAGACGTGTATGACTACGTCTACCGACAAGCGGTGACAGCGGCGGCATCCGGGTGCAAAGCTGCCCTAGATGCCATAAAGTATCTCGAATTCAGGCCTTAACATTGTCAGGTCTTAAGCAGTAGGAGGACCGTGAAGCATCCTTTGTGGTTCTAGCTAGCCTCCTTCAATCCACTCGTAGGCTCCTCCGACATACACTTCCTTTTTGAATAAAGCTGGCTCAGTCTTGTATCTCTCAACGGTTTCCTGCAGCGCAGGAAAGACATCACGCCTGTATCTCCCAGCAACTACAACAAAGACCACTGGGCTTCCAACCTTGAACTTTCCAATTAGATGGTACACTCGAACCAAAGCAAGATTGTACTTCGACTTCACTTCTTCACATATCTTACGGATCGTCTTGTTCGCGTGCTCCTCATACGACTCCATTTCCAACAGAGAAACCTTCTTCCCAGCTTTTCCAAGAACGCGAGTGATACCGACGAATGTAGCGAGAGCTCCTACCTCCTTCGGTAGGTTTCTTGTGAGAATCTGGGTGAAAAGTTTGCCGAAGTTCAATTCGCCTTTATTGTAGACTCCTGAGGCCCGCATATCTTCGCTGACGCCTGCTCGAAGGACTTAAGCATACCGAGCTAGAATTTACCGCTTAATCTTGCGCCTTAGTGCAGTGCCACAAACATCGCAAATGCTAATCCTCCGGTCTTGGAACACTTTGCCGCATCCACTGCAATAAACCATCCAATGCACTGCCTTCGTAATTCCTCTCGTCATAATCGGCGCATGACTGATGTTGAGGAGACTAGCCAAATTCTGCACCGAATAATCATCCGAGATAATCGTCACACGCTCATCAGTTTCACTTAGTTGCAGAGCAAGGGCAACGACTGACAGATCAGCGTTTGAGACTTGGCGAAAGTCTCCACTCTGTGTAGCGGTTTCTTTGACTTTTCTTACAAAAGTTTCTGCTGGTTCAGCTATCTGAAGTCGTCCTCCCTCGACCAGACTCTCTATCGCAGTTTCCCTTACCCGTCCGTGAGAGACTTCTCTAATAACGTCTGGAGTTGCGTAATAGAGATCGATTCCAGTAAATGGGATTCCCGCGTAAAATGCAGTCGCGTCAAGGACAAGCGACTTCCGTCCACCAGCGGAAGCCAAGATTGTACAATTATCCCAAACCTCTTCTATTAAATTTCGTGAACACCTCAGGCGCTTGGTGGTTATATATTGACCAGAAATGCTTCTTATCATCCTGATCCTTGGTGGTTCTAGTTGAGTAAACCCGTTGACTTGGGTAGTCTGAAGGAAGGCTCCTACATTGTAATCGATGGCGAACCATGCAGGATTGTAGAGTATGACCATAGCAAGCCTGGTAAGCACGGCGCTGCCAAAGCTCGTGTTGTTGCCATGGGTTTGTTCGATGGTGTAAAGAGAAGTATGGTTAGCCCTGTTGCTTCCAATGTCGAAGTTCCAATCATTGAGAAGAAGACTGGTCAGGTTATTTCGGTTTCACCTTCCAGTGTGCAGATTATGGATCTTGAAACTTTCGAGGTTTTTGAAAGCCCAGTTCCAACAGAAGGTGATTTGGTTGGCAGACTTCAGTCTGGAGTGGAAGTTGAGTACTGGCAGGTTTTAGGCAAAAAGAGAGTGGTTCGAGTCAAGAGCTAGGCCTGAGCAACCCCTGCCCCATCGATTTCCTATCGTTAGGCCACAAAGATATAATCGGGTTCCGGTTCACAATCTAGGCCCCGATGATGTGCTGGAAGAGCCGTCTGATTTATGAAGACGATCTTGAGTTCTGATGGGGCTATTTAGGAACCAACACCGCCTCTTTCACGTCCAAGTATCCACTCTCAGTCTTAGGATCCCAGACCTTTTCGGTTTCTAGAAACTCGACCCGTCTTTTGAATATGGGTCCATCAACAACAAAGGTTTCAGCGTGTCCTCCTTCAAAACCGATATGGAAG
>JAHFOH010000174.1 GCA_023266955.1 Nitrososphaerota archaeon | reverse complement strand
TAAAGTACTGCAAAGGAAGATGGGTGGGGGTTCATTGTGGTGTAAAAGACAAAACAGAGAGACCGATACTTCTGCGATACACAAGACGTCAAAGAACACCATTAACAATCTCCCGTCAACAAGATATCTCGGAAATCCTCCAGACCTTCAGGGCGCTTAGTCCAAGAGTAATCTATGGCACAGCGAATGTGTACAGGTCACTCGAGCATTACCAGGATGTCGCAGACCTAAAGAACGTAGTCGCATGCATGCCAACTTGGGACATCGATAATGTTCTTGATGATTGGCCTACGACTATCCTAGTTGCAAAGGCTATCGTGAATTTTCTTCAAGATGCTGGCATAAAGCGGTCGTTGTTTGTTAAATGGTCCGGGAATGGCTGTCACGTCCACATCAATCACAAGGCCATTTCGAAGCAAATGACTGCCAAAACTCATCCTCTTGACCTGGCTTATGCTGCAGTCCGTTATACGATTTTGTCTTTAGAAGATGAAATCCGCAAGATCATCGGAAGGAACAGGCTTCCAAAAATCGAGAATAACATGGACCCACAGAGGCTATTCACGGCTCCACTTAGCCTGCACAGAAGCCTCGATGTGGCTTGCGTTTGTATTCGTTGGGAAGACCTAGAAAAATTCGATCCAGACTGGCTAGGAACTGACCACTTCAGGCACTTCTCCGGCTGGGATCAATATGTAGAAGGCGAAGCGGACGAATTCTGCGAAAAAGCCTACCTAGCAGTTGGTCCCCGATAGTTAAAACTCACCTAATACGAACTAAGCTGGTTTCCACCCGGCGTATTGCCTTTATACCACTCAGCAAAGATAGTTTCTCTGGTAGGGCTCTTTGTATACTGCACCGACTACTACGGTGGAGCAGGTTGCAGAGCCTAGAAGACCCATCCCAATCCAAGCAATTGACTACGTCGAGTTCTATGTTGGTAACGCCAAGCAGGCCGCTTACTTCTTCAGATCAGGATTCGGCTTCACACCAATAGCTTACAGTGGACCCGAAACAGGAGTGAGAGACAGGGTATCCTACGTACTCGAGCAAAACGAGATACGCTTTGTGATAAGCACCGGTCTCTCCAATGATCATCCTATTGCTAAGCATGTCCTTGCACATGGAGATGGCATTAAGGATGTAGCGCTGAGGGTGGAAGATGTTGATGCAATATTTAATGAGGTGTCATCGAGAGGAGCTAAGGTTATTCAAGAGCCTTACAGAGTTCAGGATGAGCACGGAGTAATTAGGAAGGCCACCATCGGTACCTATGGCGACACTGTTCATACCTTCATTGAGAGACGGAATTATTCTGGTCCATTCGCCCCAGGCTATGTCAAGAAAGAAGGTAACGCCCATCCAATAGGCCTCAGGAGAGTCGATCATGTAGTTGGCAACGTCGAATCAGGAAAAATGGATGAATGGGTGAACTATTATCAAAAAGTCATGGGTTTCTATCAGCTCATTAGTTTTGACGACAAGGACATCAGCACAGAATTCTCTGCGCTCAGGTCGAAGGTGGTGCACGATGGTACGGGGAGGATCAAATTCCCTATTAACGAGCCTGCAGTTGGAAAAAGGAAATCTCAGATCCAAGAGTATCTGGACTTCTACAAAGGACCAGGAGTTCAGCATCTAGCTATCTCGACTGACAACATCATTCAAACAATCTCTCTGCTCCGTGAAAGAGGAATTGAGTTTCTGAATGTTCCCGATTCCTATTATGATACACTACAGCAAAGAGTAGGAAACATTAACGTAAACATCGAAGAGCTAAGGCGACTCAGGATACTCGTGGACAGAGACGATAAAGGCTTCCTTCTTCAGCTCTTCACGAAGCCACTGGTGGATCGCCCTACATTATTCTTCGAAATTATCGAGCGCCAAGGGAGCGAATCATTTGGAAAAGGTAACTTTAGAGCTCTCTTTGAAGCTATTGAAAGAGAGCAGGCTCTCAGAGGAAATCTGTAGCATTTAATGAAGCTAATCACGTATAGCGCACGCCCATCACCTTTAGAACTACGGTCAGGCATCGTGGTAAATCACTCTGTGTTCGACTTAGCGTCCGTTTTAGAGTCGACACCTCGCCGGTCCTTGTTGGAACTCCTTGAGTCAGGAGAGCTTTCCAAAGAGACTGCTCAAGCTACGCTAAAGGGGTTGTTGGAGGTCAACCGACAAACGACGTCAGAGCAACAGACCCTCGCTTTGGATGACGTGATGTTACGAGCACCTCTGCCTGAGCCTAGGAGTCTAAGAGATTTCTATTCATTCGAAGGCCATGTAAGGAATTCAAGAAGAAAACGGGGTCTTGAAATGGTACCGGAATGGTATGATTTTCCCGTATTTTATTATTCGAATCCAAGGAGTGTTTACGGTCCCGATGATGTAATACCTTATCCCCAGCATTCCAGCGCCCTAGATTATGAGCTTGAGATTGCGTGTGTAATAGGAAAGAAGGGGATAGACATTAGAGAGGAATTAGCGAACGAGTACATTGCCGGGTACACTGTGATGAATGACTGGAGTGCCAGGGACATACAGGCGCATGAGATGAAGGTCGGTCTAGGACCAACGAAAGGCAAAGATTTCGCCACATCCCTGGGGCCCTATATTGTAACTCCGGATGAACTAGAAGACAAACGCGTTTCCAAAAATCGATACGATCTTGTAATGGTGGCAAGAGTAAACGGCAAAGAGTACTCCAGAGGGAATTTTAACGGCATTTACTGGACGTTCCCTCAAATGATCTCCAGAGCGTCTCAAGATGTCTACCTTTATCCCGGTGAAGTCATTGGATCGGGAACTGTGGGAACAGGCTGCATTCTCGAACTTGGTCCCGAGAAGTACGGATGGTTAAAACCGGGTGATGTCGTTGAGTTGGAGGTGGAGAGACTTGGTGTCCTTAGAAATACCGTGGGGGAAGCGAGGAGGAAGGTGCAATAATGCCAAGCTACCACACCCTAGGTCAAATCCCTCCGAAGAGGCACACCCAGTTCAGAAAGCCAGATGGAGGATTGTATCACGAAGAAGTCTTTGGAACGGAAGGATTCTCAGGACTATATTCTATCCTGTATCACCATGATCCGCCAACTGAAATAACTAGAATCGTGAAACTGGCAGACGAAGAGATTGTGCAATGGAATCTGTCTGAACATAGGCATCATCATATCAGGACGAAGAACGTGGAGGAGGGGAAGGATCCAATTGAATCAAGAAACATGATACTGCTCAACAATGATGTCTCGATCTCCGTCTGCCGCCCTAGAGAATCGATGAGGCATTTCTTCCGTAATGGAGAGGCTGATGAACTCTATTTCATACATGAAGGCAAGGGTGAGCTTCAAAGTATCTTCGGAACTCTTCCATTCAATCAGGGAGACTATCTAGTCATTCCAAGAGGCACGACATACAGACTGCAACTGGGTGAGGCCTCGTGCAGATTTCTCCTAATAGAGTCTCCTGGCGCAATTGAAACACCCAAGCGATACAGGAACGAGTATGGCCAGCTTCTTGAGCAGTCACCA
>JAHFOH010000173.1 GCA_023266955.1 Nitrososphaerota archaeon | reverse complement strand
CCCTGAGTAAGCGTATTCGATTAGGATCCTGCTTAGGCAGCCTGATAGCGATCAATAGAGCTGCCTTGATGGCTGAGGCCTTCTGAACTATCGGGTAGAGAGCATCAGTGTTATCCCAGCCAGTAGGATCCTTGCCTGTATAGCGGTCTATCTCTTCATCCCCATAGCTTAGGAATTGAGTAACCTGGGAATCGGAGACTTCTGCAGAAACAACATTCAGAAGGTCTCTAACCATCTGAACAGTTGCGTACGGTTTGACGACCGCCAATGGAAGGCGGTTCTAAGAAGAATTACCCGTCAGTATATAAAACGAAGTTGCCCCTAGTGGTGATGGTGCTCCCGTAACCACTGTTTCAAAACCTGATTGATAAATTCGCTGAAACTGATTGGTCGCTCCTGCTTAGTTATCTGCTCCTGCTGCTGTTTCCTCCATATTTCCTCTAACTCCTGCACCACATGAATGTCTACATAAGAGGAGAGCCGTGATTTTGCTGGTGGCATTAACTTTACCCAATGCGGGTTTGCCTTAATGCGCCGGCTCCTGTGTTCTAAACGGTCTCTCCACCAGATGCATTTGTGTTAGAACATCAGTGTCCACTCGAGTCTGCTTGTAGGAGGTCCCATTATCCTTCAGGTATGAGCAGTTTGGATTTGGGCATTCAACGGTATAGCGTTTATTCCATTCAATGTACTCCTCCTTACTCATGCGGACGCCAAGATCTGTTCTGGTTCGATCATAAAGCGTGAGGAAATCGTTGCTAAAAGGACAGAATCGAGTATCATCAAGAAGTGTATCTATGTGACCTCGGGGAACATAGTGAATCCTTCCAGTGGCTGGGCTCTTAATGCGACGGAACTCCGACACATCGAAGCCGCCTACTTCACTCATTTCTTATCGCATCTTAATACAGGAATAGCACGTTTCCCTTGGAGTCTATTGCGTAACCGCAGTTTGTCTTTACAACAGACAGCACCTTACAGTTGACTTTTGAACCGCCTATGAAACGATCTTTAGCCGTTGTTTCTTCCGTCCACGTATAGTCTCCGCAACTTAATCGTACACCGTCAGCATGCACCCAATTACTTTTTTGCTCCGTAAATGTTGTCATTTCTTCACCCCCTCCATAGCCAGAAACTCGTGTACAGGAGCAGAGCTATGATGCCTTCATGTGAATGAACTAGATGCCATAAGTCAGGAATATCGAACCATTTTCTGTACCAAGGAAAGTGCTTGTGTTTGTATCCATGGTGAATGATCACTCCAACTGCTACCGCAATAGGGATTAGGTAGATCATTTACTTCCCCACCGCCTTGAAGATTCCGTATGCTGTGAGTATGCCTGAGAGGAAGCCGGAGAAATACGCAGCTACCTGCAACCATTCCTGAATAGTATGACTTAGGATCAAGCCTGTTACTACTACTGCTGCGAAGAGTCCCATACCTATCAGAACCACTGCGGCCTGTACCGTATGCTTCTCCGCCTGCTGTATTGTCGTCATTTTTTCCTATTCATCCCTTGAGCACCTGAGTATTGCTACTCAGGCCATGCGGGATATTCCAATAACTCGGGGTGAAGGGCCTCTCGGCCCAATACGTCGTTTTACTTTCTAACCTGATTCATTCAGCGGGGACTAGGAAGCCACTCTTCAAGGCGTGAAGGATTCCAGGTGTACGATGCTTCTCAGGATCAAGCTCTTTCACTTCAATAATCCACTTGGTAGGCAATTGCTGCTTAGAGCCGTCGGGCAATGTTACATCCTCCCTCTTTTCATATGCTCTGAGAGTAAACTCGTTTCCATCAACATCATAGCCTATGAAGTAATACCGCTTCGGCACTTCATAGGTTACTCCGGAACGAGTATCCACCCTCTTCTCCGTGGGCAATGTAACTCTCTTCGGAAGCTTGACGTCAGAATATTCATCGATGGGAAGCTTTGCGACTACGAAGCGTTTCTCAGCAAGCACTTGTTGACTACTCATTACGCAGCCGGTCCTCCAGTTACTTTAGTGATGGCCGCAGCTCGCAGTGTTCCATAGTTCAACCTCTCCGTAAGAGCCATGCCTGTCAGATCCTTGGTTGGGTCAACAAGATTCTCCACGGTTAGATCTCTACGGACTATGAGTAAGCCAGCTCTAGCGTTATCAAGTAGGAGTGTTCTATCTGTGGCTCCTCCGCCTGTTGGAGCGATTAGTGTGGAGACGTGGGTTGTGAAACCCAGCATCTGTCCGAAGAACTCCGATGGACTTAACGCCTTCTTCATTAATCCACCAAAGTAGAAGGCATGAATGAATTTGTCATCCACCAAGAGATCCTGTTCAGCTCTTGGATAGGTGAGTAATACTCCGCCTTCATAGTAGAAGTTTTGCTCTCTGAGTGATCTGACTGCTTTGACGATGTCTGCGTACACTAAGGTTCCTGAGGTTGCTGTGGCGACGCTGTTGCCAGCATCCTGCACCAAGCCAGCCTGCGATGCTGACCCAACTAGGAATTGCTCATTCTCTAATTGAGCTACCGCACGACCAGCTTCAGCAAGTTGTCTAGCAATGATGTCCCACACCGCATCCTCCACCATTTCCCGAGTGATTTGAGGTCTAATACCGAACTTTTGCACCGTGATGTCCACGTTATCGTATTTTTCACCGGCAGCAGGTATCTCGGCTCCTTCAGCGATTTTGAAGGCTCTCGGAATCAGAATTGCCCTAATCTGTCGGAAGATTGGTCGATCAGTATTGATTATGGGAATGATGTCTCTGAAGATTAGGTTTGGTTTCGCAGCCTCCCAGACTATGCGGTGAATCTCCGCTACCGCAAAAGCCTGGTCGGATAGCGTAGTCTCCTTAAGTTTTCTGCGTGTGGTTTCATTCTTCTCTAGGCCTTTCCTAGTTTTTTCAATGTAGTAGTCAGGGGGAGCACCAAGCTTGTCAGGATGTCCAGCGTCCCAGTTTGGAGAAAGAGCCGCTATCTGCCAGGATGGCGCAGGTACGTCATTGCTGCTCTCTCTCATTGGTTCACCATACACCCTTTCGAAGGCTTCATCCATGCTCATCTTTGGACCTGTAGTCTTCACCCCTGGAGTCGGATTCTTCAGATTGACAGTTTCGAGTAGCTTAGCTACTGGATCTCCCATTCTAACCAACTCCGTTGATCAGAGCTAGGAAGGCATCGCCATCAGCAGCTGCACTATCGAGTGCAACACCCAATGCAATACCTGACTCAACCGTTATGCTTGGCTGAGCTGATGTACTAGTTACGGCTGTGGCTCCTGTAGGTATGGTGACTGTATTCACAGCTGATACCACAACTCCGTTGCCCGCGGTCTTGGTGACCGCTTTGAGAGCTGCGCCTCGAGTGATGGCTGCTCCGGCTAAGAGCTTGGTTTTACCGAAGACTAATACTGGGGCCTGTTGTCCCGAAGATACAGTCTTCAAAGCTACGCCAATACTCTTATCGTTGGATACGCTTACGGAGACACTTCTATCATCAGTTACGATTTTGACGACGTCGCCTTTAGTGAGAGCAGCATTTGCA
>JAHFOH010000172.1:680-3543 GCA_023266955.1 Nitrososphaerota archaeon | reverse complement strand
TTGATCCTAAGAACGTGACAGTAGTTCTAGGCAACAACAGCATGATAATATGGGTAAACCATGATACAGTTCCCCACACGGCGACAGGTGATAAAGGGGAGTTTGACACAGGTCTAATTCAACCTGAAACCAGCAAATCGATAATCTTCACTAAACCAGGAGTCTACAAGTATCATTGCATTCCTCATGCACCTTGGATGAAAGATGCTTATGTTATAGTGAAAGAAGCAACTGCAACTAAGGCACCGGCAGCTATTGGATTTAATCTTCCGAATCTAACTTCGCTCTTGCAAGCAGTTTTGCAAGCCTTATCGGCTCTGGCAACGCTCTCTGCAGGGTGAATTTGTCCAACATCCTCTTTGCCTGCATTACCGTAGATTGGGTCAACTTGGGCTGATTCCAATGCGATTGAGCGAAGGCGCTGGCAAGCGGTTAGATTTTGATTTCTCACCCATTCCTGGAGGGTATGAGAGTGCCATTTCTCACTAATTTTTCGAATTTATTCTTGTGCCACTCCTAAACGCCACTCTTACGTTTCGAGGGATCTTTAACTTACTTTCAATGCATCTACAAGTCGAGAAGATCATACGATAATCTCGTCTTGACGAACAGAGGCGGTTGCGACTTCTTCCACGGAAAATTGTCGACGTGACAAAAGGATTGCTGACTTCAATCAAATAGTCACGAATCCGATGTGGCTTCTCTACACCATATTCTCCACCCTTCAGCATAAATGGGTATGCTATGCGTAAGAACTCGGGGCAGAAAGCTGAAAGTATATGTTGAGACTTCAGTTATCAGTGCGTACCATAGAGCTACTGCTTCAATTAGTCGAAATACGAGGTTGTTCTTCAAGAAGGTGAAGGCTGAGAAACTGGAATTATTCACTTCGGTTGTAACGCTTGAGGAGCTGGACAGGACTCCCAGTAAGGTGAAGAGACAGTTACTCGCTTTAGTAGATGAATATGGCATGAAGATTTTGGCTAGGACAGATTCGGCCATCAACTTGGCGAGGATTTACATAGAAAGAGGAATGATACCGGGAAAGTTCAAACCGGATGCAGAACATATTGCAATAGCTTCCGTAAATAGCATCGATGTTATTGTAAGTTGGAACTTGGAGCACATCGTCAAACTAAAGACCAAGCTGATGGTCAAACAGATAAATAAGGAACAGGGCTACGCTGTGCCTGATATAGTTAGACCTGACGAGGTGCTTTGACCTGAGCCAGCTTCGACTGAAAGAACCGAAGTTCATGAAAGAGCTGCACAGGATACGGTCTGAGCTGTCGAAGCTTACGGAGGAAGAACGCATCAAGAAACAGAAGCGGATACGGGCTAAGTACCGGCAGCGACTGGGTCACCTTTACATCAAAGATTGAACGAGCAATCTCGAATCTTTTTTCAAGCCTGTTAGGTGAAAAGCAGTTGTCATATTGGTTGACTACTGTAGGATAGCTCGCTCGGACCACTTCCGTTTTTTTCAAAAAGGGTAGGATATTCGGGCGAAGAATGGCGTAACCCTATTCGTCCTTCGGTGATCGTGCACCTGTGTTAGTTCGGTCCTCGGAATCTAGTTTTGCTCTTGCAAGCAGTTTTGCAAGCCTTATCGGCTCTGGCAACGCTCCCTGTAGCGTGAATTTGTCCAGCGTCCTCCTTGCCTGCAATTCAGTGAGACCATAGTTCCTTACGAAGACCTTGTAGCCTGTCTTCAACTTCAGCTCCTTCCTTACGCCAAGTTTCTTGTATGCAGTAAGCTTCCTCCTCCACGATTTTGGGAAGTGATGCTTGATATGAGGCTCAAGACCTTCCGACTCTTCAAATGTGATGCTGATGACGGGAGTTTCTGTTTCCACACCAAGCCGATCCACATCAATAATATTGTAGAGACTTATGACGGCGCCGCCTAGCAATATTACGTTGATATCGTTTCTATCGAGTGTTTTGAACATCTGAATTATTGACTCGGTTGCGTCATCGCCTCCGATTGTTGAGGCTCCGAAAATGAATCCATCGATGATTAAGTCACTCCTCATCACAACCCCAGCCAAGATGGATTTAGAGCCACTACCTTTCCTGAAGCTCTCTGCTATCCCTAGGGCCCTAATCCCTTTCTTCTCAACGTGGATCGGCATCCCTCTATTGAGTCCAGACCTTCTGTTTGTTTAAGCTTAAGCAAAGCACTGCGGTTACGAAAGCTGCTAATTGTCCGAAAAGCCCCTCCTCGCGCTGCTTATGTAGTTACACCAGGTCGGTGTGTTCCCGAGCTTTTCTCCACCAACGATAGAAGCTCTTTATATCTAGCTATGGGCATCGGTACCAGACTTTGCCCGCCACGAGCGACCAAATCCTTCGTGAGCTTCGCCGCCTACGGGATGACATCAAAGTTCTCCAGGAAGCGCTAATCCCTGAAGTAAATCCAACACGGGAAGAAAAGACGGCCATCAATGCGGGACGACAGGAAATACGTCGCGGTCAGCATATTGAGTGGGAAAAGCTGCGGCGGGAGCTGCGAAAGTGACGTGGACAGTACAACTCACGAAAAAAGCTGAAAATTCCCTCCGAACCGCTCCCCTCTACTCAAACGCAAGGTCGCAGACCTGCTTGACGCTCTCCAAGAGACGCCTGTCCCTTTCAGGCCCTACGGCATCGTGAAGCCGCGGGATCGTCAATCATAAGATAGGAAAGTAGACTAACTAAAATATGTGGAAGTCAGGTTCCTAATCGCTGATGATGTCAAAGGGTCTCTCGTCTCGGAAGACATTCCTTATCTGGCTTAGGACAAACGCCATAGTTTTCACGCTCGCATTCCTTGCAGTGACGATTTTAGCGAACCTAGGTCCAGCACCTGCTACCACGGTTG
>JAHFOH010000172.1:0-670 GCA_023266955.1 Nitrososphaerota archaeon | reverse complement strand
CAACATTCCTTCAACTTGTCGCTGGAGCTCTCGGGGTAGCACCTATTTCATTAGGTGTTCTTGCATCATTCTACGGACTAGTAGTATTTGTGAAGCCCCTCTATGGAGGGAGTGTAACGGTCATGGACGTGTTTCTAATCTTTTCAGAAGGAGCGGCCTTTGTCTTTGGAGCTAGCTTAACCTCCACGATTGCATCTCAAATGTTCGAGATTGAGCCGGGATTCGGCAAAGCGTGGTTTCGATCCCTACTGAAAGCCTCTCGATCAAATTTCAGAACAAATAGAGAATGGATCCCTATCATCAGGAAACATAGATGGTTGATTGTAGTTGTTTCTGCGGTGATAACATTGAGTCTTTTGACCGGAGCCTGGATAGAGGTTATCAGCTAATGACCATGGTTTCCCGCATATAACTGACCAGACTTAACCAGATCTTATCGTCATCTCTCATCTTGTTTTCAAAGTTGTTGATGAGAAGATACTTCTTCAGAGAATCTCTGAATTCTATCGTAAGTGTTCCGTCAACCTTTCCTGAATAGTGACCTGATTTTTGAAGAAGAGTCTGAAGCTCAGTGACAAGTTCCCCCTCAATCTTCAATAGATTTTCTTCAGGCTCCCTCTGTAGCATGGTCATATCATAGATCCGGAAGATCCTCTTCAGCTCCGCTATT
>JAHFOH010000171.1 GCA_023266955.1 Nitrososphaerota archaeon | reverse complement strand
TGAGTTTAGTAAAATTTTCCTCCTGGAAAGTGTTTACAGAAATTTGTACGGGACCCTTGCTAAAGATGGCTCCTATATTGCTGAAGTATGATTTAGGATAGAGTAATTCGAATGACCCTAAAGAAATGGCTGAAGGCGCATTGTTTGTAACCACAATTGTCTCGTTAAAGTAGACGAAACCATACTCATTGACGCTAATTCGGTGAATTAGATTAACTGAACGATCGATCTGAACCCCGGCGGAAGATGGTAAGGCTAGGAAGTGAATCAATGAAAAAATGAATAGAAGTAGGAGAGTACTGAAGGCTCGCTTCTTCACATGAACCGCCCGCGACGCTTGAGACCTATGTATTTTAAACGTTAGTTGGAAGAAAGTGTCGGATCCTATGGATGCTATGAAGCGACAGGATCCAATAGATGCTTCTAGGCTAAGGGACCATCTGAGGCGAGTCCTTCCCAGTTTGACCAAGCAATTGACCGGTATAACTTCAGAGAGGAGGGCCGGAGTTCTGCTAATTTTCTACCCAAAGAATGGGGAGGCTCATATCCTGTTTACCAAGAGGAGTCAAGAAGTTGCTGAGCACAAGGGTGAGATATCATTTCCAGGTGGAGCATATGATACGCAAGATAAAACAATCCTTCAAACTGCCCTCAGAGAATCTAGGGAAGAACTTGGACTCAACGTGAATGAATTTGAAATACTTGGCGAGTTAGATGATGTCTATGTTCCTCCCACTCGATTCTTAATCACACCCTTCGTCGCTTTCATGAATCAGCCTCCAAAACCTAAGCCGAGTCTATTGGAGATCAGTGAAGTGTTGGAGATTCCTGCATCAGAGCTGCTTAACCCCTCGATCTTCAGAGAGGAAGTAAGAGAGGCAGCAGGAATGAAACGTCAACTACAATTTTACAGTTATGGGCAATATGTAATCTGGGGAGCCACTGCAAGAATACTCAGGCAGTTCCTTGACTTAGTCTCAACCATGGGCAGCAAATCCCATTAGAAATAAGATGATCAGCGCTAAAAGGAAGTTAGTCGGAATAACCCTATTCAGTGTATTCTGAAGCTTTACCACCTCAGCAGGCGGTCCAGTAGTGGCTGAAGGCGGTTTCTCTCCAGCATGTGACAAGGCCTTCACTAGGCGTTTAATCGTAGGACGGGCTATTAGTAACGCATTGAAGAACATCACGAGGGTGAGGATTCCTCCGGTTAGGATGGCAAGACCCCATTTTGTGTTAAGAAAGACCCGATAATCTGATCCGCCTAATGCTGCAGCTAACGCCACTCCCGCAGCCATCAGAACCAAAGCTGCAGCTATCTGCACCCGAATCATTCTGGGCAGCAGTTTGACTGTAACCGATCCTCTGACATCTGGCTGTAGAGTCTTCATTATAGGTGTGAGGACAATTACGGAGGTGAAAATGGCGCCGATGACGGTGAAGGCTGCAGCAAAATGAATCCACCTTACCAAAACCAGTACGATGGAGTCTAAAGCCATCCAACCCAACAACTAAAAAATCTAGATATAAACCCAAGAGGCTATTGAAAACAGGTTAGAGTGGATTGGGAGGTATTTTTAGACCTTCAGACATCCTCAAAGGCAGGAGGAGATTCGTGGAAGAACTCACTCGAGATTTGGACGCAAGCAAGAGAGAGACTGTGATGAGGATCCTAGAGTCTTGGAGAGAAGGTGAATCCGAAGAAGAGCTAAGGAAATTATTGGGTCAGAAGTTGAGTGAGGAACTTCTCAGAAAACTCAAGTTTCCATATTGATGAGCCTAAGAACTAACAAAACCTGGTATTAAGTTCTGTTCTGGTTTCTGGACAAGGCGTTCTAAAACGTACAACTATAGCCTGTACCACATACCATTCCTTCGACTTGATCTCAGTAAAGCTCACGCGTAAATCAAAGGTCGCACTCGCAATAGCTGCGCTATTCGCCTTGGGATTGGGAGTTAACTGGCTAACAACGCCGCCCTCGGGATTTACCTCTGGACCAGCTATTCCCGGCGTATTTCAACCCCAAATAGAGCAGACCTTCATTCCTTTATCGTCCATAAAGTCAGTAGCTGAAAACTTAGCTGCCACAACAACAACCCTACCTTCAACCGCTGGTCAAACCTTCTCATCGCTAACCAACGGAAGGATGGAGATCTTCTCGGCCTCCATAGCCGTCGAGGTTAAGGATGTAAAGGCCGCGCTGACGCAAATAGCTAGCTTGGCTGAGCAATTTGGAGGGTTTGTCGCAGGAAGCTCAGCCTCAGCTTTCAGCGAAAATGAAGTTGCAACAATCATCATTAAGGTCCCTAAGGATAACTTCTTCCAAGCTGTAAACGCCGTACGGGCACTAGGGAAGGTCAAGAACCTTGAGACGCGAAGCGACGATGTGACAGAGGAGTTCATAGATCTCAAAGCTAGAAGAGACAACTTGCAGAAGGAAGAGCAGAGACTGCAGGACATCCTCAAACTCGGAAACACTGTTGACGATGTGCTGAAGGTTGAGAGAGAATTGGAAAGAGTGAGAGGTGAGATAGAGAGCTTGACAGGAAGAATCAACTTTCTGGAGAGGAACGTTGAGATGTCGTCTGTAATGGTGACTCTGAGCAAGCCTACCGCTGAGAAGGCTCCAGAGTTCGATTGGACGGAACCATTCAGAACGGGCTTAGCATTCCTCTACTCTGTAGTAAGAGGATTAATGATTACCGCGTTTATTATAGCCCCATTCGCAGTGATTGGAACCCCAGCCTATGCAGCATACAGGTATCGTAGAAGTAAGACTGCCAAAGCAGAGGCCCTGGCTACTTCCAAATCAGTCTAACGTGAAATTACTGGCGAGAAGCAAAGCCTACGCTTGAGTATAGATCCCCATGAGGTAACTATCTCCGCTTCAAGACAAGATACACAGAAATTGCCAAAGCTAGGGGAACAATGAATGAGAGAATTAGCAGTGTATTTCCCGAAGGTCCAGCCTGCGATACCGCTTGTATGGTGGCGCTATCCTGGGCAGTTTTGACTTGCGCGTCACTTTGGTAAGTCGGAGTACCGGGGCTGGGTGAATATGCAAGGGTTGTTGTGGTTGCCGGGGGCTGAAAAGCTGCAGAAAGAGTAGTTGGTCCCGACGTGCTAAAATACCCTAAACTAGACACTGCGACAACCGCTAGAACAATGCCGGCCACCGCACCCAAGAATGTTCTCGAGTATTCCTTCAACCTTATGCATCATTGCAGCGTGAAGTACTTAATTCTACACTTTCGAACAGCTGTTCGCTATCGTCGGCCCCGTGTCTGATGGCGAAACTTGATTACTAATCCTCGTATCGAAGACAAAGATCAGAAGTAACTGAACTTGATTTTCCGGTATCCATCTTCGATTTCATTAATTTCTCTTCGGTTCAACCGCCATCCGACTGCGCCAACATTATCCTCTACTTGTTTAATCGACTTTGCCCCTGGGATTGGGATTGCACCTTTCTGCTGAAGCAGCCAGTTAAGTGCAACTTGAGTTGAAGTCTTCCCCCTTGCTTCTCCTATCCTCTTGAGCACTCTAACTAAACGTAG
>JAHFOH010000040.1 GCA_023266955.1 Nitrososphaerota archaeon | reverse complement strand
AGGAACAATCCTACTCCGGTTAATGCGCTGTAGACTCCTAGCAACTCCCCTTGTTTCTCCGCACCTAAGGTATTGAAGAATAACGTGGAGTTCGCAGTGTTCGAAAATGTGAAAGAGATGGACATGAGAGTAAATATCACAAACGTGGCGGGGAGTAGCGGTCCATCTGCAAAATAGGCGATCGCGGATGCAAGAAGGATTGCTGCAATTCGAAGAGCCATCGCGGCAGTCGAAACCTTCGTCTCCTTCCCTACCTGTGCCAATTTTCCAGCAATCGGGAACGAGACTGCATTTACTAGGAAAACGTAGAAGAAAGATAGAAAGACCTCATCGTCGCTGATCCCTCTCTGCTTTAGCAGAGCCGGATATTGGGTGAAGAACATACTGGCCGAAGTGAAGAACAGGAACATCACTGTGTAGAGTAATGGGAGTTCCCTGTCGATGCCTCCTCGAATGAGTTTCCAGAAAGAACTGAAATCACTTGCTGTAGGAAATTTAACAAAGAGCAGCGGAACGCTGAGTAGTCTCAGGAGCATTGAGCCAGGTGAAGTCGGAAGGATTGACCTTTCGAAAGTGATTCTCGGTTCAGGGATGAGTTTGATGGCTAGTATCACTGAAGGGATTGATAATGCGATGCACAGAATCAGGTAGCTCCTCAGTGGAAGATCTAATTGCCTCGTCCAAAAAATTCCCGGAAACGTTCCAAGCACTAGTCCAACTGTTATGAAGAATGAGGTTCGCGCGAACATTCGACTCCACATCTGCTTGGTAAAAGTTTCCATAACCAGAAGATTCACGACGGGTGCAATCGCAGCTATCAGGAAGGAAAATACAGCGTAGAGCAATAGGACTGCGATTAAGCTGTTGGCAAGGTACATGAGGACAAAGATGCCGGTAAGCCCAGCAAATGAGACTACTAGAATCATCCTGCGAGCCCCGTAAAAATCTGCAACTCTACCCCAGATGAGCGATCCTGGAATCAGCGCGGCGTTTCCAACCGCAGCCACGTTTCCTACATCAATAACTGAACCGCCCAGCTGGAGAACATAAAGTGGAAGAAGCACGGAAAGCCCACCTAGGGCTGCCTGTATCGGAACTAACGACCAATACCAGTGTGCCTTCGAATTGTCCAATCCCTTTGCTTCACCGTGATTTGGAGATTTTGCCCGAGCCCGAAGTTGATTTAAGCCTTATCTAGATGCGAGCCGTTTCGACGGTGAGGGTTAAGTAGCGGAGATGGAATAACCGAATTATCCAGCCGCTGCTTATGCCTGACTTCAAGAGGCTCTTCCAAGAGGTGTTACGTCAAAGACCGGATGTTAATGAAACTAGTCTGTCAGAGCTAATTCAGGAGAAGAAGAGGCGAGTTGGTGCTGGCTATCTTACCGATCAAGGAGCCCTCTTCCTAGTTGCAGCAGACCTAGGGGTATCGCTTGAAGCAGTCGCTGCGGCAACTATTACGCTGAAGGATCTCTACATAGGCGCGAATGAAATCACCGTTGTCGGCAGAGTATTCGCGTTATATTCCATTCAAAGATACCAGAGGCGTGACGGCACAAAAGGTGAATACAGAAGGATCATACTCTTCGATTCTGACACCTTTGTGAAAGTTACTCTTTGGGATGACAAGGCTCGAGCGCTTGATGAGCTAGGCATCAGACCAAATTCAGTCATCAGCGTTGTGAAGGGCTATGTGAAGTCTGGGCTTGATGGTAGCCCTGCTCTTAATGTAGGAGCTAGGGGGGGCATTGAGATTGTTCAAGACGAGCAGGTTATGAACAGGCTTCCTACTATTGAGAGAGTCTCGAAGGATGTTTCTTCCGTATCGTCCCCTGAAACTTACATGGCCGTGTTTGGATTTGTGAAATCATCCGCCAGGCTGTCGGAGTTTACTAGGAGAGACGGTACTCCTGGAAAAGTAATAAATCTGCATTTAGTTGGATTACAGGATGGACACGAGACGAGGGTTGCAATTTGGGGAAGCGAGTCCAAAGAAATTCTAGATCTCCCAGTTGAGTCATTCATAAGGGTCATCAACGTCAAAGCAAGGATCCTTCCACATGGTGAAATCGAGTTACATGGAGACGAATCTACCGTCATCGAGAAGCTTCCAGAGCAGCCTGAGGTCACTCGTGGTGAGCAGCGCAAATTCAAACTCTTCAGGGTCGTTTCCTTAGGCATATCTCTTCCAGAGAAGGACGGAACTCAGTCTATTGCTGGAATTTTGGTCGATGAAAACAAGGAGCTCTATACAGTCATCGCTAGAGACGAGGCACATCAAGACCTGGCCCAGAGTATCAATGACGCTCTTGTTGAGTTTGTTATTGGGGGACCGACTAGGTCAGTGATAGTGTGTCGATCTGGTGCTGACCTTAGAGTAGCCACTGAGACTGGGCAACGGTACCCGGGATTCGGAGATTTGGTTACTAAGATCAATGCGATAAAGGATGGTTCGACGCCTCTATTTCTTGAAGTCATTGCCCTGTCCAGATCCAACATTCAAGAAGTCGTTACCGGCGATGGCTCCACCGTGAAGAGAGCTGAGGTTATAGTAGGAGATGAGACGGGTGAAATCAGGATCGTGGCTTGGAGGAACCTAACAAAGTTGTTGCATGATATAAGTCCTGGGCAGAGGCTTCGCCTAAGAGGCTTGGTTGTTCAACAGGATAGGAATGGTGTATCTCTGCAGGTTCGGTCTTTCTCCTCAGTGGAAAGGTTCTCCTAATCCCAGAAGCCCCTAGTTAGAACGTAGGTTTTTTCGGCCTTGTACACATTTCGGTAGAGTTGCTCATCATCTGGACTACCTCTCAAGACTCGAGCCGCTGTGTCTGGACCCAGCCCGTACCCAGAGAGTACAACAATAGCCTTCTTGCCAAAGTTCTCGATCAAGGAAGATGTCTTCCAGGCAGCGAGAAACCTTCGTTGCTCCTCCTTCGTTAGCTGTACGCCTCTAAGTTTCTTTCTTACTATCTTGTGAAGTTCTTCGTCGCTTGGGAAAGTGTCTGCGATAAGTCTTGATCTGCATAGAGGGCAAGTGATCGTATCTTCGACATCATGTGTCCTTATTACTGTCTGCCACTTTCCACAGCTTAAGCAAACTAGTCTATGCCTTCCTTTTTGGAGCCTTTCTTTGACCAGGTCAATGACGGCTTTTTCAACTGTGAGGGGTAATGCTGCGAAGGAGGAGACATAATCAAGAATTGGCCTTGCTAGAGGGGAGAACTCCTCTATATCACAACTGTAGATGCGTATCTTTGCCTCTTTTATGCGAGAGAGAACTAGTCTCGTATTCTCCAAGTCGTACTTCTCTAGGAAAAGTTCCCTGAGGACTTCTCGATAGATGGGAGTTTCCTTTTGCCTTTCCTGAACTATTCTGGATGCGCGTCTATCGTATTTCGCGTCTCTTGAGATAAGGCCAAACCTCTTGGCGACATGCCATGTTTTCCAATTAAGGGGATGTGTTCCGACTGCGCCAGCAGCGAGCACATCTTCGAGAGCAAAGTCGCTTCTAAGGGTATCAGCCACTAAGTTTGGGGCTAACCGAACACCTGAAGAGAGAACGATCCGATACGGGTCTGACTTAACCTCCACGATGTAGCCTATCTTAGACGATAGAATTGTTGAGAGCAAACTTGCTAATGTCTGGTTAACCTTCGTTCCGAAGCAGGAATGTATGACTAGAGTATTGGTTCTCGCTGCTCTTTCTATTATCACTGATTTTTCGTCTGGGACGAGTCCGAGAATTCTCTCAGTGCTGCGTAGAGTTTCCCGTTGCTTCTCGCTGACTGAGTCGACGTCCCCTCCAAGTATTCTTCGTCTCAAAACACCGACTTGTTGCGCAGTGTCGAAATCAACCGGTATTAGTTCGCCAACCCAGTAGGGAATCGTAGTCATCTCATGAGCAGGCTCAACATGAACAATCCTCCTGTTGTCGTCAACTGAAATAATCTTCCAAGAGGAGCCCTTTAGGGTGAACTGTCTTCCAGCTTCGCCATACTCGCCTACAAACATTTGGTCCAGTCTACCGATGATTTTTTTCGTGATGATGTCTATGACTTCAAACTGTTGAATTTCAGGTATCATTGAAATGTTTCCGAAATAGTATTCGTACGTTTTGGGTCCTCTCCTTCGTATAAGCTCCCCATCGTATCGGACTATTCCTTGTCGCTCCAGCACTCTAACGCATGCATCGACATCCTCCTTTGTGACGCTCCTGAAGGGATAGCTTTCCTTGAAAGTTGCAAGAGCCTCATCAACAGTAAGATACGTCTTCTCCAAAGCCATCCCAGCCAGATGATGTGCCATAACATCCAAGGAGTTTTCATGAATTTTCGTGGGCTCCAAACTGTTTCGTCGAACTCGTTCGATTAGAACGATACTTTCCAATTCATCATCGAGCCTGTTAGCTAGAATGAGTCCTACCGCCGATTCTCCCACCCTATGTCTGCTCCGGCCAACACGTTGGACAAGTTTCGTCGCTTGCCTGGGAGACGCAATTTGAATCACCTCACCTATAGCGCCGATGTCTAGCCCTAACTCAAGAGATGACGTGCTAACAACGATGCCTGCTTTCCCCCCACGGAGTTTAGTCTCAGCCTCCTCCCTAACCTCCAGTGAAAGGGAGCCGTGGTGAATATCGATGGGAACTTGGGGTGATTTTGCCTTCATCGTGGAAACGACATACTCAGCTTCATTTCTGGTGTTAGTGAAGACGAGGACGGCTGAAGTGCTCTCCGGTGTGGTTCTTTGCAGAATCTTTTCCGCTAACTCAGTTATGGGTCCATCGATATACGAGCAGTCCACATTATACCGTCTAACCGAGTTGTCGACCAGAATGGCACAAGATCGCTTGGATCCGCATAGGAATCTGGCAGCTTCCTGTAGGTTCCCCATGGTTGCAGAGAGACCAACCCTGACCAATTCCTTTGTAGAAATCCTCTGAAGTCTCTCCAAGCTGACGGCGAGATGAGCACCTCTCTCGCTGGGTAAAAGCTCATGCAATTCATCGACGACTACCCATTCCAGATTTGAAAAGTGGAGTCTGAGTCTCCTGCTTGATAGCAGTATTGCCAGTGTCTCAGGCGTAGTGACTAGAACTTTTGGAGGTTGCAGAGCAATTTTTCTTCTGACTGAGGTGGGTGTGTCTCCGTGTCTAATCGCTGCAGATAGCCCTTCATCCTGAGCGTACTTCAAAATTCTTCGGAAGATGTCTCGATTTAGAGCCCTCAATGGCGTGATGTATAGTACTCGCACGCCGGTTTCACGGGCATTCTCAAGAGACAAGCTAGCAAAGATTGGTATCACAGCCGCCTCAGTCTTGCCTGAACCTGTCGGAGCAACTAAGAGCGCGTTTCTTTTCCTAAGTAGAACGGGCAAAGCTTTGCGTTGGATTGGTGTAAGTTCAGTCCATCCGGTGGAGGCAATCCTCTCCGCCACCTTAGACTCGAGTTCTGTGATGGGAAGCATCGGAATCTCTAGCTTGGGTGAGCAGTGCTTGAATCGGATTTCACTGATTTAGGATGAGCTACTCTCCCGGTCTTCTATCTCTCCCGTCTGAGGGAATCCCAGTGGTAGACGAAGACTATGATTAGTGAAGTGATGAATAGGGCAAGAATGACACCGGCAATGAGGTTGAAGAACTCAGTAGTGGTCGTTAGTGGCATATGTAGCACAGTAATTTAGCCTGCTCCAGACCTGAATGATTTAAGATTTCAGCTTATGTAACCGGGCTCTCTACCGGGACCTCTTTCAACACCTTTCTTCTTCATTTCCTCTACGGTTCTAACAAAGCTCTCCGTCTCCTTAGCCGTCTTCTCCAAAGTTGTCATATCAATCTTCATTTCAAGCATCTGGCTCAGCACTTCCAAGACGGCCTGCGATGCCTTCGGGTCAACGACGTAGCCAGATGTCTCGCCGAGGAGGCATACTCCTCTCATCTTCCGTATTTTGGCTAAACCGATCATTAATCCATTCATTCCGCTTATGCTGCCCTCAGTGGTCACGATTACTCCGAGGCCTTCAAGCTGTTTAACTAGGTCAGTATCTGTTGCAGCTCCGAATACTTTGGGCTTCTCCGTGAAGGAGCCCGTAATGTAGGCAGCTAACGTGTAGACTTGTTTCGCGCCCATCTTCTCTACGGCTTCTAGGATCTTGTCGGAGACTGCGTATTCAGCGTTGGCCGATGTCGGTTGAAAGTCTCCCGTGTACAGAATTAGGTCTTTACCGAAGTTCTCGTTCTTCCAGAAGTATAATTCATGTTTAGGGAGATTTGCTGAACCGTCTGACTTTATGATGACTTGAGGTTGAAAGCCGTAGCAGTATACTTCTCCCATAAGTTGGGCTTGCAGTTCTTTGATTAGATGATCGACTCCCAACTTCCCCACATATCCGCTGCCAGGAAGGCCGCAGATCAATATTGGCTCCTTCGTCTCCGGCTGCTTGAGGAATTTTACTCTAACTTCCATTCTACTTCATATACTACTTGCCATCTATAAAGCGATTGCCACTAAATTTCCTCAAAAAAGATTCAGTCACGCCATGTTGACGTGATCTCCGAAAGTAGATTTTTGAGGTAGGCAGTAGACTTTTTACAATCCAGTACCTCCCGCACTCGAGCCGGGGTAGCTCAGCTTGGTTAGAGCGCCAGCCTCCTCACTTAGGGCGTTACTCATAATCTGGAGGTCGCGGGTTCGAACGCCATTGAGGCCGATAAACCCGTCCCCGGCACATAAGCAATGGCGAGCGCTGAGTATGCGTCAGCTTATTGAGGAATAAGATGACTATGATGCCTCTCTACCAATCGAAAACGGATGAACATGAAGTGCGAAGCTACAACCCTTAAATAACATCAAGCTTCGGCGCCCCGCCAATGATAGGAAATGTGATGTACGAAGGACGCGGTAAGATAGTTGGCGTCAGGGTACTTCCAGACGGGAAGGTCGAACAGTCGCTCCAGGAAAGCGGCAAGGCGTGGGGAGTAGATGTAACCAACGTGGGAACTCTGGTTGCAAGTCCTAGGCCCGACGGCTCGCTCTCGGGTGAGGGGCAGGGCTTCCTCCAGACCAAGGACGGGGAAGTGATTTCTTGGAGACTACAGGGAGTAGGGTGGCCTACTGGGCGCGGCTTGGGCGGTAGTTTTCGCGGAGCCTTGTTCTTCTGGACGGCGTCACAGAAATTGGCGGCTGCGAACAAGGTGGTCGGCGTCTTCGAACACGAAGTCGACGAGACCGGTAATCTTAGCGCGAAAGTGTGGGAATGGAAGTAGCAAGAAAATAGCGTAGCACGCCTTTTCCCTTTTATTTCATCTGTCTAGCGTATAGTATGCCGCCTTCAGAATATGGATTTACTATCGGCGAAACTCGATGATCGTATCAGAGCTAAGGGTCTGATCAACCCTCGATGTTAGGCGTTTCCTGGACCGCCCTCTTCACAGCACATCCGTTTCGAGCTATTTCTGTGAGCTGCTCTTTTCAGCTTCAAGAGTAGGTTGTAAATGGGAAACGGACGGCTTCCTGGGATTACTGAAACATTTAATCATTCAAAGACCTTATAGGACTCGCATCAACCAGGGTTGCGCGAATGCCCGCGATACGTGTTGACATAACGCTTCGACCGGAGTTACGTAATCCTGTCCTTGTTGGAGGAATCCCTGACAGTGGATTCGTTGCGAAACTGGCAATGGATCACATTATCCACGAGCTGGGCGCTCAACTCTTTGCTGAAATCTACTCGTATTCGTTCCCAGCACAGGTCCTGATAAAGGCGGATGGGACAGTGGATCTACCGAGAAATGAGTTGTATTTCTGGAAAAGTCCTGATTCCGAGCGTGATTTGGTCCTCTTTACAGGCGACTCTCAGCCTAACTCTCCCCAGGGAGCGTACGAGATTTGTGACAGGGTCCTTGAATTAGCTCAGAGTTTAGGGGTGAAAAGAGTGTACACGGTTGGAGCCTATATCACGGGCAGCTTTGTTGAGAAGCCTAAGGTTTATGGCACGGCTACGGAAGTTCAATTACTCGATGAATTGAAGAATTATGGGATTCAAACCATGGACTCGGGTAGCGTCACATGGATGAACGGACTTCTTTTTGGCCTCGGGACTCTGAAAGGAATGCAGGGGGTCTTCCTCTCGAGCGAGACGTCTGGTTATGTCGTAGATCCCAAAGCAGGGCAAGCCGTATTAGAGGCTCTAGGAGCGTTGTTGAATCTCAAGATCGATATGGCAGCACTGGAGAAGAGGGCGAAAGAGACTGAGGCTTTCGTCAAAACTATGGAAGCTTATCGGCGCGCTTATGAGAAGCCGTCGGACCAGCCTCCCTCTGAAGTATATCGTTAATCACCGCCAGAGTAGCGTTCACAGAAAATTCACTGCAAGAGGTTAATCCTTAAAGCACACGTCACTTCTGATTTTTGAGCCTCGGTAGCTCAGCCTGGTTAGGTCTCATTTGTCCTGAGAAATCAGAGCACCACCTTGGTATGCTCTCCGGCACAACTAGGTGGGGGTCGCGGGATCGAGGCCCGCCCGAGGCTCTCCATGTCCCACCGGTTCGCTTCGCAATTATTCGCTAGACCGAGAGTCCTTCGTAAGTGATAATTCCAAATCGACTATTCACAACGTTCGGAGGTTGGATCGCTATCGTGGGTAGAAGTTTGTCCATTTAGAGAATGCCGCTGTTCTGTAGCGAATACTTACAGCTTAAGTAGAACAGGTAATACTCATCCACGATGTCTTTGGAAGAGCCTTTGAACGAGGAAGAGCGAGCCAAACTTAGGGAAATCCTCGGCGACCCAAAGAAGTTGGATAGGGTGATTGATCAAGCATTAAAGGGCTGGAGGCGAAGTCGCAACTGGCGACAGAAGACCAAGAAATCCTGAACCTACTTCGTTCTCTCGAAACAAGATTAAAGCGACGCATACCTAGAGCTCCCGTCAGAAGTCCCGAGACGCTTTTCGACGAGCTTGAGGCTCTCGAGCTTATTATGGACCTAATCCGGAAATTTCAGACTAAGAGCTAGCTGGTCGAGTCCGATCATAACCCCTAGAGTAAATGAGAACTTCAACGTTAGCTGTCGCCGGAAACCTTACTGAAACTTGTAACCAAGGGGTCGCGGGATCGAGGCCCAACCGAGGCTCCTACACTCTTGACCTAAGAGTGTCAATGGCTTGAGTCCAGTGCACTCCCGTCCACTGCGCCAGCAATAAATATCGGTTTGGCTCTCGCGGCACTGTTTTCGTGTCCACCTATAGCGAAGAGGATCGTAGGAGAATCATAACCACGGCGGTTGAGAATGAATTAAGGATGGGGACGGAGATTTATACAAAGGACGGAAAGACGAGACTGAACACCATGGAGGAAGTACTCGAGGCGATATATCGTGATCAAGAGATTGTTATAGATACGAGTAGAAGGGAGAAGCCGTTACTTGGTCAACCATCTACAAGAACAACCCTGAGGTGGAAATTGTCCGACGGATAACAGCAGTTTCAGCTAGGGGCTTTGAACGATGATGGTGCCCTTCATCCACGGATGGATGGAGCAGAAGTACTCGTATGTTCCAAGCTGGTTGAAGGTGAACTGGTAAACTGCTCCGCTATCCATGTTGCCTGAGTCGAATAGACCCTGTGGATTGGTGCTCGTCACAGTATGGACTTCTGCGTCGCCGTTGAACCAGACTACAGTTTTACCAACTTTAACCGTTAGAGTATCGGGAACGAAGAATTGAGCATTGCCCTGATTACCAGCACCTACCGCAATGGTCAAGTCCTTCCCGGTGGCAGCTGTAGAGAGCAGCCGTGCTTGCGTTCCACCAGCCAGAGTGCCAATGAATAGACCACCAATCACGAAACCCAGGCCAACCAAGGCCAAGACGCTGGCGCGAGAGATTTGTCGAGCCATGACCGGCGGGCGCTTGGCTGTGTAGAAACCGTACCCTCCGTATGGAACTGCAATCGAACTGGCTACAATAAAGGTGAATATTGATAGAAAGTCAGAACTGGCAGGATTCGATAGCGCTCCGCCCAAAAACGGGCCGTTGAGAGCAAGGAAGATCACGCTTGCGATGGCTCCGCCTAGATATCCCCAACGACGTTGCTTCCATGAAGCATATCCAAATACCAGATAGAGTGCTATGAAGATGAAGAATAGCAGAAAGAAGGGGTCAAAACTTCCAGCCAGGATGCCCGGGATCACAAACTCTCTAAGTGGAAAGACGATGAGGTCAATGGCAACGTACAGAAGGGTTATGGTGAGAACCCAGCTTATCACAGGTCGACTAGGTGGTGCTGGTCCTGTAGGTGCTTGCATGATTTTAGCAAGCCCTCCCTGATTTGTATTTAATGATTGCTGAAGCTAACTGAATACGGAGTTTTCGAGATCATGCAATCGACGCAAACGTTTAAGCCAAAATGCC
>JAHFOH010000170.1 GCA_023266955.1 Nitrososphaerota archaeon | reverse complement strand
AAGATTCCGTGCATTCTGCTGAATACAGGAGTGGAAACGGTGGAGCAGACCCATCAGAGCATCCTTAACCAATTGACGAAGGCCTAGAATTGTATGGGCTTTGAAAAAGGTGAAAAAAAAGTGAGGGTGGAAGGCTGATCAGGTTAGACCCAATTCAGGGAACTTAGCTTGAGTAACGCCTAAGTCCTTCTGTAGAGTTCTTATCCTTTCGGCGTAGTCCTTCATCTTCGTAGTATCTTTGTGAACTTTAGCGATCTTGTAAGCCTTCCAAGACTTTTTCAGAGCTGCCCAGGTTTGACCCTTAGTGTAAGTGGGCATGAGATGGAGCCTCAACGACTGCTCTTGCGTAACTGTATTTAAGCGTAATTCATATGAGACGACCAAAAATTGTTCAGAGGATTAAGGGCTGGACTGCTGTAATGCCTTAAGCCTCTTGACGATGTTGGGATGCGTTGACAAGATTTCCAAGATTCTATCCCCACTAGTTACCTTCATCGACATCACTTCATTTACCAGCTCACTGTCACTTCTGAAGCCGTGCTTATTGAGCAACGAGACTCCCTCGACGGCCTTATCAGGGTCAGCTATGAAAAGCGCTTTGAAGCTGTGATTCATGGGTGTCTCTTTGTTTCGAAGCTTAAGTCTCCCTGTTGAGAGAACAATCTTGGCCAAACCTTCAGTGAGTTTCCTGGCTCCGTCAGGCACATATTCAACACCGTGTTGATCAGCATAGTACTCTCTAAGCCTGCCGAATCCCAACACTATAAGACTGAGAACAAAGTACATCGCCATGGCGGCGACTCCAATTAACACCGCTCCGCCACTGTTCCTTCCACTTCTTCTTCCTCCCAGCATACTCGACCACATCAGAGAGTAGCCTACGTAGTAGAATATGGCAGGAAGTACCGAGAGAAACATCATTACTTGGACGTCCCGATGTTTAAGATGACCGAGTTCATGACCTAGAACGGCTTCGACTTCTTCCTCCTCCAAGCTGCTCAGAAGGCCTGAAGTTACCGCTACTCTATTACCCGCAATAGGTGACCCGTAAGCGAACGCGTTAGGGATCGGGATGTTTGCTAACATTAATCTTGGAACTCCGATGCCTGTCCTCATGCAGATGTTTCTGACAATGGAGTGCAGCCTAGGGTTTTCGGACTCGGGGATCTCACGAACGTGGTAGAGGGCACCAATCAGGTAAGGTCCAACGAGCCACTGAATGAGATTGAAGATCACTACAATCGATATTAGACCCAGGAGACCAGCGGCTGAAGTGATTCCGGGACCGAAGTAGCTGATGATGGCTGTGAAGAAGAGGGTAGAGATCGTGATTATCAAGGCTAAGGTGCCGAGCATTGAAAAACGGAGTGCTAGAAGACTCAAGTTTAATCTCGAAAGAATTTTGGCGACTTCGGTTGCACTTAAGACTTTTTGGCTGTGTCGGAATGATAACGAGTTGATCCACCGGACGACTCTAAATGTTATTAACATCACATCTGGCGGCGCCCTTAGATACTACTGAGTGAGTAGGGCGTTTAACAGAATACTTCCACTGTGGCTGATATTCGTTACCTTCCTAACGTCCACTTCGATGATTACACCTTTTCTCGGCCTCTACGTTCTGTCGTTAGGAGCTACAACCCTCTTTGTTGGGGCAGTTTATGCGACTAACAGCGTAGTCTCCTTCTTAGCTAGGCTGCCAATCTCATCTCTCGCTGATCGATATGGTAACAGGGTCTTCATAATTCTCGGATTGATCTGCAATCTCGTTGGAGTTTCTTTGTATATTCTCATACCTAACATCATCTTCGCAATACTCGCCCGTGCATTGCAGGGAGCAGCCATAGCACTCTTCACCCCATCTACACTGTCGTACCTAGCGAGGCTGCGTATCAATGGGAGAACATCGGCGGAGGTGGTATCATATACATCCACGGGCGCTGCATTGGGTCAATCACTAGGCCCAGCGTTAGGTGCTGCATTATTTGTGGCAGGAAGCTTCCTCAATCTCTTCCTCTCTTCTCTCGCAATCTGCGCCCTCGGAACGGCATTGGCGGTGATCTCGGTCAAGAGTGATGCACCGCTTGTTGTTGTAGCCAAGAACGAGAGCGTCGTAGCTAGGTCGAAAGCAATTCTGACCAAGCAGTTTTCGCTGACGCTATACTCTAGGGCAGCGATAAGCTACGTTTCGGGTATGGTGGTCGTCCTTATTCCGCTTCTGGTTACGCTAGAGCTGAAGCTTTCAGAGTCAGATGTCGGAGTTCTATTCACTCTTGCCGCTATTTCTAATTTGCTTGCCAGACCCATCTCCGGCAAGTTCTCCTCCAGGATTGGGGAAAGCCAGTTTCTTGAGATAGGAAGCCTTCTAACCGGTCTCGCTGCAATACTCTATCTTCTCTCTTTCTCATCCGTCGTACTTTGGGTCGCCATGATAGTCTACGGCTTCGGACTTGGTATCTTCATTCCATCAAGCATACTCTACGTCGACAGGACGGTCCCGAATAAGGACCTCACACTGGGTATGGGAATAATGACGACAATGATTGATGTCGGCATGGCGGCGGGAAGTGCGATATCGACGATTATTCTCGCTCAAATGGGGTTCAATTGGGCTTTTGTGGTGGCTGCAGTAGTTGGATTTTCTGGGTTGGTGAGTCAGCGCATTTCGAGAGGCACCTCTGGCCTCTAGAGACAACGGGGATGAAGGAGCGAGGGAGAGGGGGAGAGACAGAGAGGGACACGGGGTGGGTAGATGTCGCTTAATGTGGCGCTTGAAGCTGTCAAAGGAACCTTGATTTTTGCTATATCAATGAGGGCGATAGTATTGTTCATGTGACATGCGTATTTTGTGATGGTAAGACTTTAAACTATTGCAGCTCAATCCCTAAGACTTTGTGAAGGATGCTCTCTACGTTCGGGCTCTCAGTGGGGTGCAGCTGATGTAGAGGTCTCAAAATTACTCAATCATTCTTAGGTACTCTTCTCTTGAGCTTTTTGCCTCAGCAAGTATCCAGTTCAGCAGATTTAGCGGAACTTGGTCATAGACCGGGATAGTAAGCCTTCGACCATCCGGATGGCGTAGAAATACATGGCTACCCTTTTGCCTTATTATTTCAAAACCTAGCTTTCGAAATATCTTCAGAGATCCTTCCCAGATACCTTTCTGTGAAGCCTTGACGTCAGACTACGACTTCAACAAGCTTTTTTCCGGAGGCTTCGTTGTTGAGCGTTTCTAAATGTAGACGTATCGCCTTCCTAATGTTACTTAGAGCTTCCTTCTTGTCCCTTCCTTGGCTGAAAACGCTCATCTCTAGGCATCTCGCCGCGTAAAGTCCTGTCTGGGGATCTCTCTCAATGTAAACTCGATACCTGGCGGGCACAGCCCGAGAAGATCTAGCTAACTATTTTAGCGTTGCAGCAGAAGGGGCTTTGGCACAATGCCTTCGTAAATCAGGAAGGTTTTCTTTACTTGTTGGAATCAATGAAACAAGACCAGCAGGTCGAATTGTGCACGAAAGCCGTTCAGCATTCCAAGCAAACAGCCCACCCAAGTACACAGGTTTTTCAGTAGTCGACCCAGCCCGCTAACGCTAGAGCTCGA
>JAHFOH010000039.1 GCA_023266955.1 Nitrososphaerota archaeon | reverse complement strand
CTATCGAATCGGTGAAACCATTGTTTGAGAAGGAGATTGAGGGGTTTGGAGAGACCCTGCGCATACTTAGTTACCGGAAAATAGGATCTGCAGCGATCCTAACTCGAGCCACCGCAGGCACAATAAGCGGAAAAGTGGTCTTCTGCTTACCTGGCTCGCCAGATGCGGTAAGAATGGCTCTGCAGTTTGTCCTTCCAGAATTGCCTCACGCGGTATACATTGCAGGAAGATAGGTGTCTCCTAATGATCTCGGCAATCGTCTTAGCAGCGGGGATGAGCACGCGTATGGGAAAGTCAAAGGCCGTGCTAACAATGGGTGACAAGACATTCTTACGGCACGTGATTGATTCAACCAAGCTGTCCGGGGTAGAGGACATTGTCGTAGTGCTGGGCCGCGGAATGGCTGAGATTCGTCGGGGAGTGGCCCTGGACGACGTGAAGGTGGTGGAGAACAGGGAGTACGAGCGAGGAATGAGCACTTCGATTCACGCTGGTTTACTTGCTGTCCGGGCTGAGTCTGAGGCTATCTTGGTAGCTCTTGCAGATCAGCCGCTTGTGAAGCCCTCGACGATTCAGCTATTGCTCGATGAATATCGTCGTCTCAAGCCAGGAATTGTGATTCCTGTCTTCCAGGGTTTCCGCGGCAACCCGGTGTTGGTGCACAAGAGATTCTTCCCTGAACTCATGCAAATTCATGGTGACATAGGCTGCCGCGCCATCTTTGGCCGACACCCAGACGACATACATCGGGTGGAAGTCAGTGACCCCGGTGTCCTGGTAGATATCGATACCCCTGAAGATCTTCAGAAAGCTTTGGAGTTGTACACTCACGGGGCTGCTGGGTCCTTAAGGAAACCTGTGGAATTCTTGGGTGCGCCGGAGCAGAATGAGGGGAAGATCGCCGAATCATACTCTGTGCAACCGAAGTTACTTATCCTAGGGAAGACGCCTTTGGTGTTCGCGCTTACCCGACTCGCAAGCGCGATGAAAATGGCTGCGTACGTTGTTGACCCACTGGCAACTACGGGGGACTTTCCAAACGCTACAAAGGTTTACACGAACTTAGAACCCTACCCCATTCCGATTACTAGTCAAACCTATGTAATAGTCGCGACCCATGCAGGTTCGGACGAGCCTATTATGCAGCGTCTTGTCAACACCGATAGCCAATACGTTGCCGTGGTCGCTGGGCGCCAACATGCGACTACGATTCTAGATAATTTACGGCGGACTGGAGTTCCTCCAAATCTTCTGGCGAAGATCAAATCTCCAGCTGGTATCGATATAGGTGCGGTCACGCCAGAGGAGATTGCGTTGAGCGTCGTCGCCGATATTGTGAAGCACTGGCGAACACATCAAAATTAATCAATAGCATGTTGCCGGAGCTTTTCAGTGTAGTGGCTGCATAGGCAGCCACGTGAAGGCGGAACCACCGACTACTGAGGAAAGCATAAATCATCCGCACGTTCCCCTCCGAAAAGTTTGTCGCAACGCGTCTTGGATCAGCTTGACTTTGCCAAAGCTGTTGGTGAAATTGCTGCAAAACGGGAGCCATTTGCCGTTGCCACGGTGGTTAGGACCGTAGGTTCATCTCTCGGCAAACCTGGCTTCAAGATGATTGTCTCGAAAGATGGCCGAATTATTTACGGCACACTTGGCGGAGTTTGCCCGGAGGGTCCGATTGTAAATATCGCACTGGAGACTATGAAAACAGGTTCGCCGAGGATGATAAAAGTCCATCTCGAGGACGTGGAGTCAGCCGTCACTGGCACGATCAGCCGTCAAAGTGAGGATGAGATACACGTGGAAACCAATTGCGGGGGAACCATGGAGGTTTATGTTGAGCCTTACCTACCTGCAAGCAGACTTGTGGTAATAGGTCAGGGAGGTAAGGATGATGTCGAGGATTCTTTAGTTAAGTTGAGTATGATGCTAGGATTTGAGGTGGTGGTGATAGATCCTCTTCCAGTCCTCTCAACTGACCCGGACGTGCTGATTAGCCAGGTTGGATATGAGCTCTCGAACTTCCAATTCAGCGATTCTGACTACGTGGTGGTTCTGACGAAGGGCAGTAGGGACGTCTCAGTTCTAAAGGTGCTCTCTAGAGCGAATGTCGCGTTTGTTGGCTTGCTAGCAAGCAGGAAGAGAGTGAAGCAAGACTTGGAGGCGCTTACGGCTGAAAGAGTCAGAGGGGATTTCATAAGAGCGATACATGCTCCTGTCGGTGTTGACATAGGTGCAATAATCCCTTCTGAGATCGCTCTGAGCATAATGACGGATATTATTGCAACGAAATATGGGAGACATTTACCTCATAAAGTAGTGGTCGAGTTTGCCGGGTCAGATTCGACGCAGGAAGAACATGGTCGACAAGTACACGATGCTGAAGCAGAACGGCAACTCCACATGTGAAGTGCAGGTTCATTGCTGTTGGATAACAAACATATTCGATGTTCCTCGGTTTTGTGTGCTAGTGGAGGTTAGGAAGAACGCACTTCGAGGGTACGAACACAGTTAAAGCTCCGAAGGAAAAGGTCTTCGCCTTTCTCGCCGATCCGAATCTGGTTTCGAAATGTGTTCCAGGTCTACAGAGGCTGGTGTGGGTAGATAGCACTGGTACGTTCTTTAACGCTGAATTAAAGGTTGGGATATCGTTCATCAAGGGAGATTTCCTTTTCAAGTTCAACATTGTGGAGAAGACTGAGCCTACACACGCGAGACTAAAGGGTCGAGGCATGGGGATGGGTAGTGCTGTGGACTTGGAGACCACCTTCGATCTCATGGACGAAGACGGTGGAACTAAAATGATCTGGAAAGCAGACGCCACAGTTAGTGGCGGGTTGGCGAGTCTTGGATCTAGAATGATGGAAGACACCGCACTGAAGCAAACGACTCAACTTCTCGAATGTATTCGACAACAACTCGAGGCATAGACTAGCAAGAGATTTTTATCAACGCCTACGCAAGTTCGATCAAAAATGGGGCGCTTGTACTGAGACAAATTACTTCAATAGAAGAGATACAGGACGCCCTAAAGAGTGGCCAATATGTTGCAGGGCAGGATGTGGCTACAGCGCTTTTCCTAGCTCTAAAACTTGAGAAGCCTTTGCTTGTCGAAGGAGAGCCCGGTTGTGGAAAGACTGAGCTGGGCAAGGTGTTAAGCTTCGTCCTAGACACCGACCTAATCAGACTGCAGTGCTATGAGGGTCTCGACGTCAACGCAGCCATCTACGAATGGGATTATCTACGCCAGCTCTTGGCAATCAAAATACATGAAGGAAGCAAGGATAGTGATTCGCTTGAGGCAGAAATTTTCGGCGAACGTTACCTACTGAAACGACCGTTGCTTCAGGCTCTTCTGCATAAGGGGCCAAACCCGCCCGTTCTGTTGATAGATGAGTTAGATCGCGCTGACGAAGAGTTTGAAGGTTTTCTTCTGGAATTTCTTGCGGAATTTCAAGTAACCGTCCCAGAGTTGGGCAGCTTACGAGCGTCGCAGCGCCCCTACGTAATAGTTACGTCGAACCGTACCCGTGAACTGGGCGACGGAATCAGGCGACGGTGCCTCTACCTTTACGTCACTTATCCTGATTTGGAGCGAGAATTGGAAATTGTCCGTCTCAAGGTACCAGATTTAGATCCCTCCTTGTCTCGGCAAGCCGTAGAGTTTGTACAGCGAATTAGGCGTACCGACGGAATGCAGCGGCGTCCAGGAGTGTCCGAGACCTTAGACTGGGCAAACGCTCTTCTTGGTTTAGGCGGACCTGAATTGGATGAGGAGACCGTTTTGAGGACAGCAAGCTGCCTTATCAAAAGTGCTGAGGATAGGCATCTATTCACCGATTCGATTATCCGCGATCTGTTGTCCTCTGCAGCGACCGAAGGTCAAAGGTGACTAAAGCGCTGACTGGCGTTGCAGATCTAATGTTGAGCAAGATCGTACAGTTTAGCAGGCTTCTCCGCGCAGCAGGTGTAGGCACTACGCCCGTTGAGACAGTCGATGCAGCGATGGCGGTAAGGATGACGTATCCTCTTCCACTGCCACAGCTCGGCTACGTCTTGCGAACTGCTTTAGTTAAGTGGCCAGAGCACTACGGACTTTTTGAGAGAGTATTCAGGGAGTTTTGGAAAGTTCAAACACCAATTTCCAGTCCCGCGGGTCCTGAGCAGCCGAAAGGATCAACAGGAGAAATGTTTCGAGTCCCGTCTACTGTTAGCTTTAGAAGTGTTTGGACCGCTCATTCGGTTCAGACTAAAAAGGCCGAAGTCACAGCAGCATACAGTCCTTTTGCGAATCTTGCAACTAAACAGTTCGGCAGGTTGGACCAACATCGCGGCTTTATTGTAAAGCGTAGTGTGCGCTCGCTTCTACGTATGCTGGCAACAAGACCAGGAAGGAGATACCGCCAGTCGTTACGAGGAGAGTTAGACTTGAGGGGAATGATACGCAGGAGCCTTGGGACACAGGGTGAGTTAATTCACGTTCTGCACCGACGTCGGAAACTGTCCCGCGCTGCTGTCACGGCCTTCTGTGACGTTAGCGGATCAATGGAGGCGCGCAGCGAAGAGTTGTTGATGTTGCTACATTCGATTCAGAACTCCGTACCTAAAGCAGAGACTTTCGTGTTCAGTACGGACCTAGTGCGAGTTTCGGAGTGGTTGCAGGCGCGAAGCTTACGCGAAGCTGCAGATAATCTGTCGCGCAGAATCAAAGTCTGGGGAAGCGGAACAAGGATCGGACACTGCCTAGCCAATGCACTAACATCATATGGTCATTTGTTAGGAGACGATACAGTCATTTTGATAATCAGTGACGGATGGGACTTAGGGGAGCTCGACTTGCTCGCAGCTACAATGAGGGAACTGCAGAGGCGAGTAGCTTCGATATTTTGGCTCAACCCGTTGGCGGATGAACCGGGATTCCAACCGGGCGCGAGTGGACTTTTAGAGGTGCTGCCATTTGTGAATCTTCACTCTGGTATCAGTCTTTTGTATGACCGGCGCAAGCTTGTTCATAGAGTCATGAGATCGCTGAAAGAGTCTAATGAAGTCCTATCTTTGAAAGAGCCGCGATTGAGTATTTAGTGTAATCGTTAGCTTGCAATCTCCCCGTCTGTTCAGCCTACGTGCACAGAATGCATAAACCTATCAGAACCATCACTAATCGCAGTCACTAATCGTAATCGAAACAAAGCGGCAGTTGAAGTTCTCCATAGCTAGATACAGCCCTGGCTAGCTGCTGGAACCGAAAATAGAAGAGGGGTTAATGGAGAGTTATTCTGCTTGGATACCGTTGTCTCTGAGAATTTTCCTGATCTTCCAGGGGTTAAGCGGCATGTCAATATGCGTTACTCCGAGGTGGGCTAGGGCATCAACGACTGCGTTGACGAAGGCGGCTGGAGATCCTACGGTAGCTGATTCGCCTACTCCTTTGGCGCCCAGAGGATGGTGTGGTGACGGTGTCACGGTCTGGTCCGTCTCCCACTTAGGGGTTTCCACTGCCGTTGGTATGAGGTAATCCATGAAGTTAGCCCCAAAGACGTTACCATTCTCATCGTATTTGATCTCCTCCAACATCGCGGTTCCGAAGCCCATAGCGAGGGCTCCGTGAATCTGCCCGTCAACTATCAAGGGGTTGATTCTGTTACCGCAGTCATCGACGGCCATGAAGCGCCGTATCTTCGCCTCCCCCGTTCCCTTATCTATGTCGACGACACAGATGTAGCTGCCGAAGGGATAAGTCATGTTTGGGGGATTATAGTAGTCAACGGCCTCCAAACCAGCTTCGACATCTGGAGGATAATTGGTATAGGCTGCGAAAGCGATTTCTTGAATCGTCTTAGCTTTGCCGGGCGAGCCTCTGACATAGAACTTCCCGGGCTCCCATACAAGGTCTTCTTCTCTGGCTTCGAGGAGATGGGCAGCGATCTTCCTTGCTTTCTCTCTGATTTTGCGAGACGCCATCGCACCCGCTGCTCCAGCAGTGGGGGTGCTGCGGCTCGCGTAGGTTCCCAAGCCGTATGGGCAAGTATCGGTGTCACCCTCCTCGACCGTGATGTCATCGATGGGTATACCCAACTCTTCGGCGATAATCTGGGCGAAGGTGGTTTCATGCCCCTGTCCCTGAGCCTTAGTCCCGAACCTGGCTATAGCCTTGCCAGTGGGATGGATTCGAATCTCACAGCTGTCGAACATCTTAAGGCCGAGGATATCAAAGGTGTGCGCGGGACCAGCCCCTACGATCTCGGTGAAGCTGCTTATTCCAATCCCCATTAACTCGCCTCTTTTCCTCTTCTCTTCCTGCTCTTTCCGAAGCTGCTCGTATCCGACCTTCTCCATAGCCTTTCTTAGGGCCGGAAGGTAGTTCCCGCTGTCGTATGTCCATCCCAAGGCTGACTTGTATGGGAATTTGTCTGGGGCAATGAAGTTCTTTATTCGCAGCTGCGCCGGATCTATGCCCAGCTTATGGGCCAGCACGTCTACTATTCGTTCGACAGCATAAACCGCCTCAGTGACTCGGAATGAGCATCTGTATGTGATGCCTCCGGGGGGCTTATTCGTATGTGCACCATCAACTTCAACGAAGGCAGACTTGAAGTCATAGGAGCCCGTGCAAATGCTGAAGAGGCCGAATGGAAACTTAGAGGGATTGGCGTCTCCGAAGAAGGCACCGTGGTCGCCAATCGTCTTGACCCTTAACGCTAGCATGGTGCCATCCTTCTTCGCGGCCACCTCCGCGGTCATGTAACAGTCACGACCGAACGCTGTGCTGGGCTGGTCGTCGGAGCGGTCGTTGATCCATTTGACGGGCTTGCCAGTCAGGATAGACGCGACCGCAGCTACAATGTAGCCAGGGTAGACGTAGACCTTTCCGCCGAAGCCTCCTCCAATATCAGGGGAGATAATTCGAATCTTATTCTCTGGAATCTTCGTGACAAGCGAAGCTACGGTCCGGACCGCGTGCGGGGCCTGGGTGGTCATCCACAAAGTGAGCTTTCCCGAGATCGCATCATAGTGTGCCACGCAGCCGACAGTTTCCATGTAGGAAACATGCAGCCGCGGGTAATAGAATTCCTCCCTAGCAACAACGTCGGCATCCCGAAACAGGCTTTCGGTGGCCCCCTTGTCACCAGCCTCCCAATGATAAGCTAAGTTGGATCCCTTATCTGGCCGGACGACGGTAGCCCCTTGTTTCAAAGCCTCCCTTGGGTCTGCTACGACTGGGAGGGGCTCATATTCAACCTCAACTAATGGCACGGCGTCGGCAGCGACATAACGGTCCTCAGCGACAACACCGACAACCTCCTGATACTGATAGACGACCTTCTCAGTAGGTAGTACCATCTGTTTGTCGTTCATCAGAGTAGGGATCCAAGCCAAGCCCAAAGGCTCCAGATCTTTGCCTGTGATGACCGCGGCCACGCCTGGCAGAGCCTTAGCCTTCTCCACGTTGATGCTCGTGATTCTTGCGTGAGCGTATGGGCTACGAACTATGTCAAGGTACAGCATGCCGGGCAGGTTGACGTCATCGACGTAGTTTCCTCTGCCCTGGATGAACCGAGGATCTTCCTTCCGCTTTACAGCGTGACCCATTCCGTGGATTATTGGAGCTTGTGCTGTCATGTTCTCACCTCGCGGCGACCTGCGCCTCTTGGACGCGCATCTTCTCAGCGGCGTATTGCACGGATTCGACAATCTTCACGTAGCCAGTGCATCGGCAGAGATTGCCAGAGATGCCCCTCCGAATCTCTTCCTCAGTCGGGTTAGGGTTCTTCTGCAGCAGGTGATAGGCGGCCATAATCATCCCGGGCGTACAGAATCCACATTGCAATCCATGCTTCTCCCAAAAGCCCTCCTGAATTGGATGCAGCTTGCCTTCCTTTGCCAGACCTTCGACTGTGAGAAGCTTCTTACCATTAGCTTGGACTGCGAATAAGGTGCATGACTTCACAGCCTTGCCACCCAAAACAACTGTGCATGCACCGCAATTGGAGGTGTCGCAGCCTATGTGTGTGCCCGTCAAGCCTAGAACTTCACGAATAAAGTGAACTAACAGCAGTCTAGCTTGAACATCACCTTCCCGTTCGACGCCATTCACGTTTACTCGGATATGCATCTTCGTCATGCTCAACTACCTCCACTAACCCTGCTTAGGGCATTCCTCAGCGCTCTAATCGTCAAGACCCTGAACATTTCCCTCTTATACTCAGCGGGTCCGCGTAGGTCTGACCTAGGGTTTGCGTTATCGGCCGCTAGATCGGCAGTCCTCTTAATGGCACTATCATCGGGCTTCTTTCCCCGTAAAGACTCTTCAGCTTTCTTTGGCTTCAGCGGGGTAGGACCCGCGGAGGTAAGGCCGATTCCAACTCTCTCACAGACCCCACGGCCATCGACCGTTAACTGAGTCGCCACTCCTGCTATAGCAAAGTCTCCTACCCTCTTTTCCAACTTCAGATATGCTCCTCCGCTTCGAGCCGGAGGCATTGCTACTCGAGCCTCCGTCAGAACTTCACTAGGCTTAAGTGCTGTAGTAAAGCTGTCAATGAAGAATTCTTCGGCCTTTATGGTCCTCTCTCCAGTCGGGCTAATCGCAATGAATTCGGCGTTCAACGCCAACATTACGGCGGGAAGGTCGTTTGCTGGATCACCGTGGGCAATGTTTCCGCCTACGGTCCCCATGTTTCTAACTAACGGATCGGCGATGTGAGCAGCTACATCATATATGACCGGGTACTTCTTGCGTACCATCTCTGAAGCCTCTAGGTCGGTCACTCGTGTGAGTGCACCTATCCTAAGGTAACTGTCGGATTCTCGAACGTATTCTAGACCCTGAATTTGGTTTAGGTCGACGATAAATCTTGGCGAAGCGAGTCTCAGTTTCATCAGAGGAATCAAACTCTGACCGCCAGCAAGGATTTTCGCGTCCTCACCATATCTCTCAAGCAGCGAGACGGCATCACCAAGCGTGTTGGGAGCGAAATATTCAAAATTAGGTGGAATCATTTTCAACTCAAGAACTCGAATGTTAACTTTAAAAGGATTTTACTGGCAGGCGTTTACGTGATTTTACAAGACAGTGCGATGTTTAACGAAAATCTCGGGCGCTGGCATCATGCAATTTGAATTATTGCAATCACTCGAAACGTTTTGCCTGCGGAGATGCTAGCTATTAAGAGCAGACCGCGTACAATGTACTGGCCGGCACAGCATTTTAGCTAGACTAGTGAAGTCGCCCGTACTTATCGGGCTTTGATTCGAATTTCCTCTTACAGCCGCTTGAACAGAAGTAGAAGGATACTCCCCGATATATCGAGGAATACTGTGCCGTGCTGATGTTGACCTCCATGTGGCAAACTGGATCCTCAGCTAAGCTGTCGTCGCTACGTTGGGATTGAGTTTGACCTGTGGCAGGCTTCAACACCTGCTCCAGCTGTGAGCCAAACCGCTCGGTTTCAATCAAGAGCTGGATCTTTTCACCTCTCATCACACTAACTATCTCAGCAATAATACTGAGTGCAATCTCGTTAGGTGTGACAGCATGAATGTCAATTCCAGCTGGGGACTTCAGCTTCGTGAGATGATCCTGTGAAATCCTTCGCTGCGCTAAGTACTGAAGCGCAATTCTTCCACGCCTCTTGCTGGCTACTAATGATACGTAGGGAGCTTTGCTAGTAATGACCTGTTCTAGCAGCTTTTCATCGGATTCTCCAGGATAAGTCTGATGAGTCGCTATGACAACGTAACTGTGTGACGTAATTTCGACTTTGCTGGAGTCAAGACCGTCAAGGATTGCATCTGCTTCGGGAAAAGCTTCACGAGTGGCCAAAGGATCAACTACAATGACTCTGAAGTCGAGAAGCTTCGCAAGCTTTGCCAGAACTTGAGCAGTTGGTTCATGGCCGAATATTACTAGCTGAGCTCTGGGGAGGTATGGTTCAACGAAAATGTCTAGTGCACCGTGACTCTGGCAAGTGTGAGCATAATGAATCGTCCCTTCCTCGGCCTCTTCGTTTGACACAATATCATCAGGACCCAGTTTTAGGAGCCTAGGCTTCCCATCATTCAGAGCTACCATCGCCTGTTCTATGACGGCTGGCTGAGCGCAACTTCCACCTACCCAACCTACCAGGGTCCCCTCTGCTGTGATTATTGCTTTAGATCCGGGCTTAGCCGAAGTGGGACGCCGTGCTCTAACTACAGTTGCTACTGCAAATGGTTCGCTCTTAGCGGTTAGTTCAATGAACTTGTCGTTAAACTCCCTAGACATCTCTTTGCTACGCGGATTATCATGGATATTGGTTTTTCTCTCCCAGTGTACGCTTTAATATATCGGAAGAATCTTCCTGACTGAGTGTTGCAGCGGTCTGGTCTTGTGGACTCCTTTGGTCGGGTAGCAGGAAAACTCCGTATTTCGGTGACGGATCGATGCAACTTTCGGTGCACCTTCTGTATGCCTGATAACCCTATTTGGATACCGCAAGAGCAGATCCTGACCTTCGAGGAAATCACTCGTCTGGCAACCATTTTCGCTTCCTCCGGCATCACGAAGATCCGGCTAACAGGGGGAGAGCCAACTGTTAGGCCTGATGTGGAGAAA
>JAHFOH010000169.1 GCA_023266955.1 Nitrososphaerota archaeon | reverse complement strand
TAGGTCTTGGTTCATACATCTACTTCGTCCCTGTCTTCGCTGGATCCCTTGGTGCTACGTATGTAGATCTTGGTGTCATCGGCACTGCCGCTGCGATCCCATATGCCATCTTTCCTCTAATTGTCGGATACTTAGCCGATAGGCTGAACAGAGCGAGGGTCTATCTGATCGGGGTACTCTTCAATGCCTCAGCCACATTCTTGCTAGTGTTCGCATTTTCTGTCCGCGATGTCGTAATCTTGAGAATGATTGGTGGAATAGGATTAGCCCTGTTCTGGCCCACTGTAGAGACCCTGATTTCGGATATAGCTGACCCAGATGTTAGGTTGAGGGCCATGGGTAGATTCAGCGTGGCTTACTCCTCAGGGTTCCTGATCGGTCCTGCCATAGGAGGCTTCCTTTCTGAGACTTTTGGATTTACTTCACTTTTCCTGATGGCAACTGCTGAAATTGTTCTTGGTGCCATTCTGGTAGCGCTGCTTGTAGTTCCTAGGTACCTTCCATCGACAACATCGTCAACATTGACAACTCATGAGGGAGGCTTCAATTTCAATTCAATCAGGGGGAGCTTATCTATGTTCTCCGTTGTGCTGCCATATAGCATAGTCTTTAGCGTAATAGTCAGTATCTTTCCTGGTTATCTCAGCATTATCGGAGTAAGTAAGCCTGGGATTGGACTTTTATTCGCCACATTCGGTATTTCAAGGATCATTACTTACAACTACTCTTGGCGTTTCTCAGCATTTGGAGAGAAAAGATCCCTACTCTTGGTCTCCATTGCACTCTTCACGTCCTTCTACCTCATCGCTTCTTCGCCAATCCTACCCGGCTTTGTCCTACCCGGCTTTGGCGATCCCTTACCCTTCGTTCTGCCAATGATTCTGATTGGCATCTCACTAGGTATCTTCTTCCCGGTTACAATCAGCACCTTGTCCAAACAATTCCCTAAGCAGAGATTGGGGATGGCGGTAGGGATTTACGAGTCGTTATTCGGAATAGGTTTCTCCGTGGGACCCTCTCTGGCAGGACTCGCTGCCACCTTCTGGAGTCCCGCTGCCTCTTATTACCTGATGAGTCTGATTAGCCTCTCTCTTATACCGCTGCTGGTGAAATGGAAGACAAGAGGAATTCCATTGGGAGTGGAGAAGCCCAAGGTTTAGGAGTCTAGCCATTGAGTTAAGTCAGGGCGCTTCTGTTTCTCATATACCCCTCTCATCCTCTCCACTATCTTTGAAACTCTGTCAACCGAAAAATCTCTCGCTTCTATTAAGAAGCTGTAAAGCTTCTCCTCTTGTAGCTCCCCGTAGCTAGTTGAGTAATCACTTGTGACTGGCGGGTCAAGAAAGAAGTCTCTAATTTCCCTGTAGTTCTGCGGTAATTTTGATTTGATGTCATCTGACAGATTTTCCAAATTGCGATGCTTCGAGAGAAGCTGGAGTGCCTTTTTTGGGCCTATGCCCTTCACCCCTTTATTGAAGTCTGTGCCGATCAAAAGCCCTAGGTCCACGAGTTGATCTCTTGATATTCGAAGGTTGCCGAGCATATCATCCAGTTCTATGAGTTCAGGTTTTATGGGTCGGGATACTCCTTTGCTAGGGAGAAATTCAGTTCCCGAAATCGTCAGGAATCTCAGCAGTCTAGGCGTTCCGAATAGTAAGGAGTCGTAGTCTCTGCTTGCACTGGCCCAAACATCCCCCTTAGAAGCCATGTATGCAGCTTGCGCCTCTGCTTCACTGGGCGCCTGAACAAATGGAATGCCTAGAAGGTTCAGAAGACGTTTAGCGTCTTCAATCATGCTAGTCGTAAATCTACCGGTTGTCACTGCCTTCGAGAATGCTTTGACATAGTCCTTAGCTGCAAGGGCCTTCTGCCACTCTATTGTAGCCTTTTCCTTCAACTCCCTTCTCCTTGCTACCTCTGCATCTTTCAACTGAGGGGGTTTCCCATCGAATACGAAGATCAGCCTCAGATTATAGTCATGGATTAGCCTAGTTGATCTGAACATCAGTCCTGCCAAATGTGAAGTGATGTTTCCATATCTGTCGGTTAACGGCGTGCCGTCAGGTTTTCGAATAAGTGCAAGGAATTGATGAAGCTCATTATTCGCATCAACAGCAAGCGTCCGCCCTCGTAACGCTTCAAGCTGAATAAGTTTCTTCACCGCTATAGGAGTTAGATTTAAGCCCAAGCTTTAGCCACTGAAGACCTTCAACCCCGCATCTTACGAATCATGTTTAAACAATATCTCCGCTAATCCAATCACGGTAGGCTGAACACTCACGCCGAAGATGAATGTCCAGAGCCTCTTCATAGACTATGATGGGACCATAGTGGATTCGGTGGGGCTTTGGGTCAAGGCGGTCAACGAAACACTTGCCGATACACATTCATCTCCTCTCACCAAACACGACCTTAGCTCCAAGGACCTATGGGAAATTCTCCATGAAAGGCTTGGAAAAGATTTGTGGCAGATCAATCGACACGCTTCACATATTTGGCAAAAATTTGCTCAAAAATCGGCCCATGGATGGCGCCTCTTCGATGGCGCTGACTCCACTCTCAGGCAACTGAGAGGGAACGGATTCAAATTGGTGCTCGTATCGAAGAGAGCGGGAGATGCTGCAAAGAGGACTAGAGCCGAGTTAAAGAGATACGGAATTGACCATCTGTTTAATCACATCTACTTGAACATTCAACATGAAGCGTATGGTCGCAAGCTAAGGGAGATATTATCAGTTCTGAATTTCGAGCCTTGGCAAGTCGCAGTTATTAGCGACTGGGTCGCCGATCTGCGAGTGGCGAAAGAAATCGGTTTTAGGACCATAGGCGTGCTATCCGGAGTGAGTATCAGGAAAGAGTTCGCCGAAGCCAAGGTTGAGGTTGTCATAAAAAGTCTGAATGTTGTACCACAGATTGTTCTCTGAGTTACACCACTATGGACAATTCTTTTCGACTTCTTCGTGTAGAAAGGTGGCTATTGAGTTCTTAATTAGGAGTAAGTTAGAGTACCTTGAACAGATTTGGCGAAGAGAACGTTCACAATTGATATTGGGGCTGAACAGATAGTCGTAGAGGGCAACGAGCACAAGAATGTGGCTGTGAAGTATCTCATGAAGCGAAGGCGCAGTCTCTTGTCTACAAAGGATCCAATCAAGGTGGAGAGCCTATATGCTGAGCTGCCTCAACAAATACGGATCGTAGGGAAGCAGCTTACGAAGGGATACGAGGTGAATTGGGAGCGAGTTGGTACCGAGGAGTACGCGGGAGCCAGGTTCGCCTTTACCCTTAACGAAACAAAGTAAGGTATTTAGAAATCACGTTTCAACAGAATCTGCTCTTGCTGCTCGGTTCAGTACCAAAAGTGGTCTGGAACCTGTAACGCGCTTATACCAACGGTACTGTGAAGACTGGAGATAAGTCTAACGCCCTATAGGGAAAGCTGGTTAGCGTCGGTCGATGGCCTCAGAGCTGGATGATGCCTTTAAGGCAAAGGTAGTTGCAGCTATATTAGATGCGCATCCTGAGAAAGCCCTAGCACTCCTCAGCGAACATTTTCATCTTGATGAGCCTGCTATAAGGGTGGGTGTGGTCAAAGGTCGTTCAAAGCGTGTCAGAGCTGTTTACCTGAGAGGAAGAAAAGAGAT
>JAHFOH010000168.1 GCA_023266955.1 Nitrososphaerota archaeon | reverse complement strand
TTAGATAGTCACTCGGCATCTTGGGTAAAGGCTTGTAACCTAGTTCCCTCGAGTAGCCCCTGTAGGCGTAGTTTATTCGTTCCAACTGAAATGGTACGAAACCGCCAAGATGCGTGGTTACCACCTTGAGATTGGGGTATTTTTCCAACACGCCATTCCATGCCAGTCGAGTCAGCAAGATAGTGCTTTCATAGGTATACCCCCAGAGGGGTACAGGAACATGATATTTTTTCAAGAAGTCTGCCACATTAGGCGTGGCAGGGTGAACAAACACAGGCGCGTCATGCCTTACGGCTTTGTCAAATATCGGATAGAAATGAGGGTCATCAACGTACGTACTGTCAACGTTAGTAAACATACCGATGCCTCTGAATCCTAAATCCTTAATGCAGCGATCTATTTCATCCAGAGATTCATCCACATCTTGCAGCGGGAGAGCCGCCAGGAAAACGTAATTTTCGGGATATCTATTCTGTATTTCCGCATAATGATCATTTACGTGCTTCGCCATCTTCACAGCGGTCCGCTTGTCCATGCCAGCGAAGCTGGGAGTCGTTAGAGAAACCGCTTGAACGTCTATGCCACTTTCATCGAAGACTTTGATCCGATATTCAGGATCTACATGACCCTTAGGATCGACGTGCGCTATCCTCACGCCTTTGTGAACGAAGACTAGACCTTCGTTAGGATCGTTAATGAGCTTCGGTTCGGCTGTCCTCTTTTGGAAAAAGTCAAGGTAGAACTTCGGATATATGTGAGTGTGAAAATCTATAATCGGCAAAGAGAGCGCTTTGCCCCCGTCCTCAGTATAAGCTTTGTTAACTCTTAGCTAGGGCGAATCTATTTCATTCGGATTTGGTCTCACCTTCAATTCCTAGCTTTCGCAATCCTTCCGAAATCCTATGAATCGTCGTCGAAACGAGTTGGCGCAGTTTTTGTTCATCTAGCTCTTCATCCTGCGTCATCGGTCGGAAGACCCTCATTAGACCATACATGTGTTTCCTGTTCACTCCTACAATACGAAATTCGCCGGAAGGATAGTACCTGAATTCCAAGTAAAGGTTGGGTTCGCCTGGTAGCGGGTTGAAAAAAGCGATATGACCAAGATCATATACATATCCCTCGTTTTCATTGGTGATCTTTCGTAAAGCCTCCACGAGTCTTTCCCCGTAGTGGGCAAGTAAACTATGCAACGTTCGATTATACTCAAGCAGCAGATCAGAAAGGCTCAATGTATACCCCTAGAATCAGAAGTCGATGGGATTTATTTCTCTCGTCGACTCATTTGTCTCAATGTAGGCACAATTACTATACATTCAGAGATGAGGCGCAGCGAAAATCTCAGTGAAGGATTCCTAAGATATGAAGGAGCACGGCCGTGAACAAACCGAATAGGGCTCCTGAGATGACAAACTTGAGCGATACGCCTTGGGAGAACTGTTCGTCAGGGCCGTCGTCTTCCGTTTTCAATGATTATGCACGCTGAAATCGAAGATAAGTTCTTTATGGAGCCTCCTTCTAGTCTTGAAAATGACCGAAAACTTAAGTGCGTCGGGAAACTCATAAGGGTTGGGGGATTAGGAAATAGGCAAGAGAAAGGTACTCAGCGAAGCCGCGCTGAGCGAGCGCGTACTCCCTGAGCAGGGTGAATTACTGGGGAGGGTCGAAAGACTCGTAGGAGGGGACAATGTAATCGTAAGATGTGTTGATGGTAAGACTCGGCTTTGCCGAATAAGGGGTAAGATGAAGAGAAGAATGTGGATTAGAGCAAACGACATAGTCCTAATAGCTCCTTGGGACTTCAAAAACGAACGCGGCGACATACTCTGGCGATACATCAAAGCCCATGCTGATTGGTTAGCAGTAAACAAATATCTTCCAGAAGGTTTCTGATAATTCACTCGCTCACTATTTCATTAGGGAATCTTCATACAATTCATTACCCTAGGAAAAAAGAACAAGTGCTAGCGGCTGACGTCTCCGCCCTCCGCTAGTCCGTGTGATAGTTTTTCTCAGCTGAGCCTCGAAAAACCTTCTTGCAGGTTTATTCCTGCTTTTCTGGTGTTGCAGAAGAGACTACTTCAGCTTGGGCGAATCGGTTTGACACGCTAGTGACCTTTACTGTTGCCTTCTGTCCTGCTTTGCCACCGGCTACGAAGATGACGAATCCTTCGATCCGTGCGACCCCGTCGCCTCGGCGGCTGGTTTCAGTGATTTCCACTTGATATTCCTTGCCGACCTCCACGGGCTTAGCCTTGAAGGATCGGTAACCGAAGCCACCACTGCCACTACTTCGTCCGTAGTCCCTTCCTCGTCCGTAACTCGTTTTCTTACCTCCGTTGCGAACTCGGGCTTTGATGCCCCTTAAGAATCTTCCGAATCGCATTCTCAGAGGTTACTACATGCAATATGTTACTTGCCCTACAACGCATAAATTCTCAAGGCGATCTCTAGTAATCATCATGCCGAGTGTCAAACTGCGGAGCATTCTCTTAGGCGCGGGAATACTGTCTCTGCTAGTGCTATCGACAGCGCTAGCTGTAGTCCCTGCGAGGGGGAGTGGAACCGTTACCCGAGGTTTCATGCTTCCATTCGTCTCCTTTCCAGGAGACTTCTCCTCCGCAAGGAGGCATCCTTTGACTTTCGAGGATTTTATTCCAGCGGGGAAAGGAATACTCACGGTGGTTTTCACTTCGTTTAGTGGCACAGGAGTAGTGAATGTTACTGCTTCCTCGGAAGCTTTTTTGAATGAAACAAGCGTTTCGAGGGCCATCCGCCTTGAGTTTCAACCAGTCGAATTTTCACTCCCCTACGAAGTAAGAGAGGGCATAAACGGAAGATTCCCTGTGATTATGGTTGTCACTAACGGAGATGGAAAACTCCTTGACTGGGATCCGTTCCCTAACCTAAGGGTTTGGTCAAAGGAGCATATCGAGGCGGCAGACCAGTTGCTCCTTGCGCAAAGTCTTCTCTCCCAAGCCAGCCTGACCTCTCCTGTGCAATCCCCAGAAGCTCGTACGCTAATTTCTAGTGCAACAGCGAAACAGGCTTCTGCAACAAGCGCCTTCTTCGCTAAGGAATGGGCTACAGCTTTGAAAGAGGCGAAGGAGACGATCGCGCTTGTTCGTCAGGCGGATCAAGCAGAAGCCTCTTTCACTCAGTTGTTAAGAGATAGAGAGTCAGCAAGAGTTGAGAAAGAGCTCGCCATTAAGGAAAAATCGAATTCGCTCGAGGAAATGAGAATTGAAGCTGAACAACGCAGGGCAACTCTAGACGAACAGCGTTTTCAAATAGAAGCAAGGGAGAAATCAGCGTCTCTCATTACTTGGTACTTGGCATCAGCATCTCTGGTCTTTCTTATCGTGGCTGGAACCTATGCAATATTCCGTTTGAGTAGGCGAACAGGTAGACTCTAGCTAAGGTCTCCTCATTCTACTCAAACATGCTCAGGTAACTGCGAAATCGGATAAATAGACCGAGGCAGATGCAACGTATTCTGTAGATTTTGAAGGGCCAGATCGGTCTAATCGGACTCGGAACCATGGGAGAGAATTTGGCCCTGAATATCGAAAGCAAGGGTTTTCCAGTCACGGTATACAATCGGACTGAGGAGCGGACAAGGAAATTCGCTGAGAAACTCCCGAGAGGCGAAGAAATTATCCCGACCTATTCCG